>DASTBN010000111.1:0-20177 GCA_035712045.1 Pseudonocardiaceae bacterium | reverse complement strand
GGAGATGCCTGCCTCCATGACCTGGGCGGCGCGCTGCCCCGGGATCAACCCGGCGGCCCCGAAGATCAGTTCTACGGCGTAACCGGCGCCGGTCATCGCTGCGAAGAAGGTGCCGAGCAGGAAAAACGCCATCCGGGCACCGTAATACTTCCGGTAGATATTGAGGATCGGGATGATGATCAGATCGGCGAAAATGAACGCGACGACGCCGCCGAAGCTGATCCCGCCGTTCCACAGCACCGCGGCCAGCGGGATGTTGCCGATCGAGCACACAAACGTGAGCACCGCGACGACCACTCCGATGATCGGGCCCCAGAGCGCCGCCACTGCGGGGTGGCCAGCCAGGAACAATCCTTCGAAGAACTGGTGCGGCACCCAGGCCGCGATCACCCCGGCGATCAGCAGCCCGATGACGATATCCCGCGCGACCGCGGCCCATTCCATCACGAAGATTTGGGACAACGCGGTAAAACCCTCCGGGGAGCCCAGCCGCCGCCACAATGAGCCCTCACCGCGCACGGACATGTCCATCGCGGCGTGTCCCTCCATCGACCCGGCCAGGCCCTTATCGGCCTGGATCCGGGCCTCCTGGAGCAGCCGCTGCCGCAGGAACAGCCTGAACAAGACGGCCAGGATCACTATCATGATGGGCCCGCCGACGAATTCCGCCACCGTGAACTG
Organism: Pseudonocardiaceae bacterium; assembly: GCA_035712045.1. GTDB lineage: Bacteria > Actinomycetota > Actinomycetes > Mycobacteriales > Pseudonocardiaceae. The sequence goes on along the minus strand of DASTBN010000111.1, from coordinate 19,496 downwards.
CCAGCCCATCAGGAGCGCCAGGATCACTCCCATCTCGATGACCAGATTGGTGGAAGCGATCTCGAACGCCATCGCGGCGGTGAAGTTCGCGCCCTTGCGGAACAGGGACCGGGCCAGCGCGACAGCCGCATAAGAGCAGGACGACGACGCCGCGCCGAGGCTGGACGCGGCCAGTAACGCCCGCGGGGAGCCGTTTCCGAGCAGCCGTACCACTGTTGCCCGCCGGACCACCGCCTGCACCGCCGCAGCCAGGGCGAAACCCAGGATCAGCGCCCACAGGATTTCCCAGGCCATCGAACCCGCCATTGCCAACGCGTGCCCGACCGCGCTCATCGCGCACCTCCTACGGATCACCATATACTATAGGGGGGTATAAGCGAATGAGCTTGACTTCTAATGAAGGTTAGCCTAACTTAATGTTGCCTAGCTTCGTGGTGGGAGCCCTGGCAACAGGTGGAACGCGTCGGGCCCGGCACCCGGGCTCTCGCCGGGCCCGACGGCTGCCGCCTTCACGGGCCCTGCCTCCTCTGACGAGACTGGCTTCTTTTGCGAGACTGGCCGTGTGGGCGAGATCGTCGAGATACGAGACGCCGATGACCCCCGGCTGGCCGACTTCCGTGATCTCACGCTCGCCGACCGCCGTCCCGACCGTCCCGGCGGGCGGGGCCTGGTGATCGCCGAGGGCGTCGTCGTGGTGCGTCGGTTGCTGGCCTCCCCATACCCGCCGAGAGCCGTGTTCGGCGTGCCAGCGAAGATCTCTGAGCTCGCCGCTGAGGTGACCGGCGCGCCGTGCTACGCCGGGTCGGCTGAGCTGATGGCCCGGGTGGTCGGCTTCCATCTCAACCGGGGCGTGCTGGCCACCGCGGACCGGGCGCCGCTCCCGCGGGTATCGGAACTGATCGCCCGGTCACACCAGATCGCGGTGCTCGAGGGGATCAACGATCACGAGAACCTCGGTGGCCTGTTCCGTAACGCGGCTGCCCTCGGGGTGGACGCCGTCCTGCTCGGCCCGGGCTGCGCCGACCCCTTGTACCGGCGCAGCGTGCGGGTATCCATGGGGCACGTGCTCCGGGTGCCCTTCGCCCCGCTGCCGCGCTGGCCTGAGGGCCTCCAGGCGCTGCGATCAGCCGGTTTCCGCCTCGCCGCGCTAACCCCCGCTCCCGGCGCGCTACCGCTGGCCCAGGCGGGTGCGCCGGCTGGCCGGATAGCGTGGCTGCTAGGCGCCGAAGGCCCCGGCCTGTCCGCCGCCGCCTTTGCCGCCGCCGATCTGGCGGTCCGCATCCCGATGGCACCCGGGGTGGACTCCCTCAATGTCGCCACCGCCGCCGCGATCGCTTTCGCGGCCGCGTGCCGCGTTGAGCGCCGACGCGTTTACAGTGATCGACATGGGGACCCCGCCCGGTGAGCCCACGCCCTGGGCGACCGGCCTGACCGTCAGCGCCGCCGCCGCCGTGCTCGTCGGGATCGCGCTCCTGAGCCTGTCCCAGGCCCTGGAACCCAACGGCCGCATCACCGTCGTACTAGCGAATCTCCTGGTAGCCATCGGCCTGAGCCCTTCCCTCTGGCTAACCCGCCGCACCCCCGTCTGGCGCTGGGTGGCCCACGGCGCCGCCGCCGGCATCGCCCTTACCTGGCTAGCCCTCCTCGTCACCCTCCTCGCTTAGCCACCTCGCAATTTGTCAAGTCCGTTGGGGCGTCCTGGGGACAGATTGCAGTAATCCGGTCTCTCGTTACCGCGTTCTGGGGACAGACTGGAGTAAAAGCCGGACTTATTACTGCGGTTAGTCCCCAGAACGCGCTCAACGGGGGGAACGGACGCCGAGGAGGACGTCCTCCCAGGAGGGCATGGGGGCGCGGGTCTTGCGGGGACGTTTGGCTGGGGTTGGGGGAGTGGTTTGGGGGTGGTCTTCGGACGCGGGCGGGACGGTGCGCAGGGGCGCGGCGGGCCGCGGATCGATCAGCTCGCCTGCCTGGTCATCGAGCGCGGTGACGGTGCCGCCGTGAGCGCCGGGATGGAACGTCCAGTGCGCGCGGTTCTCTGAGCGGCCGGTCCGCCAGCACAGCTCGAGGACCCATTTGCAGTTCTCGCCGCGCCAGGAATCCCAGCTCATGGTTTCCGGGTCGTGGCCGCGCTGCTCGAAGGTCTCGGCGACGACCACATCCAGGGTGCGCACATCGGGGCCGTCGGCGCGCACCGGGTGGGCTTGCTGGGCGAGCTGCGCCATCCGGGATCGTTCCAGCAGCACGGGGTAGGCGAAGCGCTCAATCCGCTCGCTGGGCGCGCCAGCGGCGCTGGCGACCTGCTCGACGGACGCGCCAGCTCGGATCCTGGCCTGGATCTCGCGGGGTCGCATCTGGTTCTCCGGCTCGATCTCGGTCTGGCCTGATTCGGTCTGGTTCAGCCGTGGAAGATCACCCCGGAGCGCCGCGCGCAAGGTCTCATCCACCGCGAGAGTGAACTGCTCGCGCCGCGTGCTGGGCTGCCCGGAAACCGCCTCCACGACGATCGTGCGGTCGTCGGCCCACAGACCGACGACTCGCAGCGCGCGCATCCGAGGACCTCCACATCCACCCGCCCGCTACCGTAGGTGGGCCAGCGGCCGCGCCGGGGGAGGCGCGCCGACGCGCCGGTGGCGGTATCACCCGGTTATGGCACCAACCGCTCGACCACCCAGTCGACGCATCGGGTGAGCGCGGTGATGTCGTCCGGATCGACGGCGGGGAACATCCCGATCCGCAGCTGATTCCGGCCGAGCTTACGGTAGGGCTCGGTGTCCACGATGCCGTTAGCCCGCAGCGCCGTGGCGACGGCGCTGGCGTCGACGGTGCCGGTGAAGTCCACGGTGCCGACCACCAGCGAGCGCTTGGCGGGATCGGTGACAAACGGTGTCGCGTACGCGGCTGACTCCGCCCAGGAGTACAGCCGTGAGGAGGAGTCGGTGGTGCGTGTGACACACCACTCCAGCCCGCCGCGGGCCAGCATCCACTCGATCTGATCGGCCAGCAGGAGCAGCGTCGCGACGGCCGGGGTGTTGTAGGTCTGGTCCTTGCGGCTGTTCTCCAGCGCGGTGCTCAGCGACAAGAACTCCGGCACCCACCGGCCCGAGGAGCTGATCTCCGCGATGCGCTCCAGCGCCGCAGGGCTGAGCAGTGCGATCCACAGCCCGCCGTCGGAGGCGAACGACTTCTGCGGTGCGAAGTAGTAGACATCGGCCTCGGTGGCGTTGAGCGGGAGGCCACCGGCGCCGCTGGTCGCGTCGATGGCCACGAGCGCGCCGTCCGAGTCGGCGGGCCGGGCCGCTGGAACCATCACGCCGGTCGAGGTTTCGTTGTGCGCCCAGCCGATCAGGTCACAGGAGGGGTCGGCGAGGGGCCCGGGGGCATCGCCAGGCGGGGCGGAGACCACGACCGGATCAGCCAAGAACGGGGCACGGGCGCTCACCGCGGCGAATTTCGCGGAGAACTCACCGTAGCTCAGGTGCAGCGAGCGGCCACGGATCAGGCCCAGGGCGGCGGCGTCCCAGAACGCCGTGGTGCCACCGTTACCGAGCAGCACCTCATACCCCTGTGGTAATGAGAACAGCTCACGTAATCCGGCCCGGATCCGCCCGACCAGCGAGCGCACCGGTGCCTGCCGGTGAGAGGTGCCCATTAGCGACGCGCCGGTGCTGGCCAGCGCGGCCAGCTGCTCGGGGCGGACCTTTGAGGGTCCGCACCCGAAGCGGCCGTCGGCGGGCTTGAGGTCGGCGGGAATGGTCAGCTGCTCGATCGTGGTCATACCCCAGACCTTACGACGCCCATCTGACACCGGTGATGCGCTCGTAGGCCTCGATGTAGCGCCGCCGCGCTTCCGTGACGATCGGAGGCGGGATGACCGGCCCGGGTGGCTCGCGATCCCACCCGGTGCTGACCGCCCAATCCCGGACGAATTGCTTATCCAGTGGGTACTGCGGCTGGCCTGGCCGCCATTTTCCGGCGAGCCAGAAACGCGATGAGTCCGGCGTGACCGCTTCATCTCCGAGCGTCAGCTGCCCCGCCATGTCCCAGCCGAACTCGAACTTGGTGTCGGCGACGATGACGCCGTTCTCCAGGGCATGTTCCGCAGCCGCTGAGTAGAGTTCCACGGTCAGGTCGCGGAGGCGTTCGGCGGTGTCTTTCCCGACTTCCGAGACCACGTCCTCGAAGGTGATGAACTCATCGTGACCGGTGTCGGAGAACTTGGTGGTCGGCGTAAAGATCGGCTCGGGCAGCCGACTTCCCGGCGTCAATCCCGCGGGTAAGGATACTCCCGAAACGCTGCCGTTCTTCTGGTACTCACTCAGACCCAGCCCGGTGAGGTATCCCCTCGCGATACACTCGACGGGAATCATTCGCAGCGGCGTGCAGCGGATCGCCCGGTTCCCAAATTCGGTCGGCACATCCGTGGCGGAGATCAGGTGGTTAGGTACCACGGTTCCGAGTTTGTGAAACCACCATACCGATAGCTGTGTGAGCAGCGCGCCCTTGTCCGGAATGGGCGTAGGCAGTACCACGTCATATACCGAGATCCGGTCCGACGCCACGAGCAGCAGATCACCATCGATCGAATAAAGATCCCGCACCTTGCCCGCGCGGACATGCCTCATATCGATCAGCGTACCCGGCTCCTCGCGGGTCTCCAGGCCTCTTTCGCCGATGTAGGGCGCCGCGGGACGCCGATGATTAACTTTATGGTCATGCGGGTACGTTGACTAGGTGGACGCCCACAGTACCTTCGATGAGCTGGTCGTGGGCCTGGAGTACTCGATGTTCATCGTCACCGTGCGCGTCGGCGGTCAGCGGGCGGGGTGCCTGGTCGGGTTCGGTTGCCAGAGCAGTATCCACCCGCCGCGCTTCCTGATCTGCCTCTCGCCCAAGAACCACACATACCGGGTGGCGATGAACGCCGATGTGGTAGCGGTGCATTTCGTGCCACGCCGGGCCGAGGCGCTGGCGCGACTGTTCGGTGGCCGCACCGGCGACGAGGTGGACAAGTTCGCCCATTGCGCCTGGCGGCCGGGTCCGGCCGGGTTGCCTATTTTAGGGGAGTGCCGGAACTGGTTCGCCGGGCGGGTGCTGGATCGGCTCAATCTCGGCGATCATGTGGGCTACCAGCTCGAGCCGATCGCGGCTCAGCGGGAAGCCGGCGAGCCGTACTTCACCTTCCACCAGGCGATGCGCATCCAGCCCGGGCACCCGGCATGACCGAAGTGCGGATGCGGCGGCTGCTGCCTGAGCCGGGCATCGTTACCGCCGCCGAGGCCCTGGACGGGCTGGCGCTCGGCGATCTGGCCCCGGAACACCGCCCCTATGTGGTGCTTAACATGGTCGCCACCGCCGATGGCGCGGCCGCTGTGGCCAACCGCACCGCGCCGATCAGCAACGCCGCAGACCGGCAGCTGTTTCGCGAGCTGCGCGGGTGGGTTGACGCGGTCCTTGTCGGCGCAGGCACGGTACGGATCGAGCGATATGGGCGCCTGGTGCGTGACCCGCGGCTTCGGGAACGGCGTGCTGCCCGGGGGCTGGCGCCCGATCCGCTGGCCATCGTCGTCAGCCGGCGCCTCACCCTATCCCCGGAGCTGCCGCTGCTGGCTGACCCGCACTCCCGGGTGATCATGCTTACCACAGCCGACACCGAGTTGGCCGGGTGCGCGGCTCGGGTCAGCTACCTGCGATCGGCAGCGGGGAAGGAATTAGATCTTGCCGCGATGCTCACCCGGTTGCGCATCGAATACGGTGTGCGCTCGGTGCTGTGCGAGGGCGGTCCGACCCTCAATTCCACGCTGCTGCCCGCTGGCCTGATTGATGAGTTGTTCCTCTCGATCGCGCCCGCACTCGCCGGTGGCGCTGGGTCGCTCTCCATCGCCGACCACGCACCGCTGCCCGAGCCGCTCGGCCTGGAGCTGGTGTGGCTACTGGAATCAGGCGGTCAGCTCTTCGCCCGGTACCGCTTTCAGCACCGTATCCAAGAGACCTTATGAGTGACGGATTTCCTCCCAGCCCGATACGTCGCGGGGGTGGCGAGGGGAAGGGCCGACGTACTGCGCGACCGGGCGGACCAGCCGGCCGGTGCGTTTCTGTTCCATGATGTGCGCGCACCAGCCAGCGGTCCGGGCGCAGGTGAACATCGCCGCCATCATGTGCGGTGGGACCTGCGCGAAGTCGAGGATGACCGCAGCCCAGAACTCGACATTGGTCTCGATCGTCCGGTCCGGCCGGCGCTCTCGCAGCGCGGTGAGAGCGGCCTGCTCCAGCGCCACCGCCGCCTCGTGACGTGGCGCGCCGAGCTCTTGGCAGAACCGCCGTAACACCCGGGCTCGCGGGTCTTTGGCCCGGTAGACCCGGTGGCCGAATCCCATCAGCCGCTCGCCACGATCCAGCACGCCGCGAACCACCGTGGTGGCGTCACCGACGCGTTCCACTTCCTCGATCATCGGCAGCACCCGGGCGGGGGCTCCGCCGTGCAGCGGGCCGGACATCGCGCCGATCGCGCCGGACAAACACGCGGCGACATCGGCACCGGTGGAGGCGATCACCCGGGCGGTCAGGGTGGAGGCGTTGAGGCCGTGCTCGGCGGCCGAGACCCAGTAGGCATCCACGGCCTTGACGTGCGCCGGATCTGGGTCGCCGCGCCAGCGGGTCATGAAGCGCTCGGTGATGGTGGCGCACTGATCGATCCGGTGCTGCGGGACCATCGGCTGGTGGATCCCCCGGGCCGATTGCGCCACATAGGACAGCGCCATCACTGATGCCCTGGCCAGCTCTGCCCGGGTCTGGGTGTCCGAGCTGTCCAGCAGCGGGCGGTACCCCCAGATCGGGGCGAGCATCGCCAGCGCGGCCTGCACGTCGACCCGGACATCACCGGTGTGCACCGGCAGCGGGAACGGCTCGGCGGGCGGCAGGCCGTGCCCGAAGCGCCCGTCGGTGAGCAGTGCCCACACGTCACCAAAAGTCACGTGGCCAGCGAGATCCTCGATGTCCACGCCGCGGTAGCGCAACGCGCCGCCATCCCGGTCCGGCTCGGCGATCTCGGTCTGAAAGGCGACCACACCCTCCAGACCGGGTTTGAAACCGGCGTCCGCCAACCCGTTTACCACGCTCAACCTGTGTTCCTCCTCACGCGGATGACCTCAGGGTGCACCCGCTGGCAGCCCGGAGCAAATGCTGGCGACGTAGGTTACGAGCATGACGGCGAGCCAGAAATACCCGGGGGATCTGAGCGCTGAACTGGCGGCGATGCGGGTTTCCTACGACACCGGTGAGCTCGGTGAAGCCGATCTCGCCGCGACGTGGCACGAGCAGCTCGCGGGCTGGCTCGCCGATGCCCTGGCCGCAGGCCTGCCCGAGCCCAACGCGATGGTGCTGGCCACTGCGGGCGCCGACGGGTTGCCCAGTTCCCGGACCGTACTCGCCAAGGCCATCGACGCCGATGGTGTCGTCTTCTACACCAACCACGGTTCCGAGAAGATGCGGGCACTGCGGGCCACCCCGTTCGCGTCGGCGACGTTCCCGTGGATCGCGCTGCATCGCCAGGCGCACCTGCGCGGGCCGGTCGAGCTGCTGACCCCGGAGCAGAGCACCCCGTACTGGCAGACCCGGCCCCGCGGCGCCCAGTTGGGCGCGTGGGCCTCCGCGCAATCCACCGAGGTGCCTGGCCGGCGCGCCCTGGACGCCGCCCTGGAGGCCGTCACGGCCCGCTTCGCCGGCGCCGAGCGGATACCGCTGCCGCCGCATTGGGGCGGGGTCCGGATCCGGCCGGTCAGCGTTGAATTTTGGCAGGGCCGCCCCAATCGCCTGCACGACCGCCTGCGCTATCACCTCACTCCCGACGGCACCTGGTCCATCTCCCGCCTCGCCCCCTGAGCACCAACCGCGTTCTGGATGCGGACCGCTGTTATCGCACGCTTAACAATGGCGGTCCGCATCCAGAACGCGGTGGCGAGCTACCGTGGAAGGGTGCCGGAGAAGCGAGAGGTACGGCTGGGTTACCCGGGTGGCGAGCACGAGATGCCGATCGTGAACGCCACGCTGGGTGAGCCCGCGATCAATCTGGGCACATTGCGGTCCAGGACCGGAATGGTCACGCTCGACCCTGGGCTGGTGAACACCGCGCTGTGCACTTCGCAGATCACCTACATCGACGGTGACGCGGGGGTGCTGAGCTACCGGGGGTATCCGATCGAGGTGCTCGCGGAACGCTCGAACTTCCTGGAGACCAGCTATCTGCTGATCTACGGGGATCTGCCGACCAGCGGACAGCTGGAGCGTTTCACCGAGGCGATCCGCATCCACACCCTGCTGCATGAGGACCTCAAGCGCTTCTTCGACGGCTTCCCGCGTGATGCCCACCCGATGCCGGTGCTCTCCAGCGCGGTCTCGGCGCTATCCACCTTCTACCAGGACAGCCTCGACCCCTTTAACCACGATCACGTGGAGATCTCCACGGTGCGGCTGATGGCGAAGCTGCCCACCATCGCCGCCTACGCGTACAAGAAATCGATCGGCCAGCCGTTCCTCTACCCGGACAACTCGCTGAGCCTGATCCATAACTTCCTCCGGATGACGTTCGGGCTCCCGGTGGCGCCCTACGAGGTTGACCCGGTCGTGGCCGACGCGCTGGATCTGCTGTTCGTGCTGCACGCCGATCACGAGCAGAACTGCTCGACCTCGACGGTGCGGCTGGTCGGCTCGACGCACGCCAACCTGTTCGCCTCGGTCTCCGCGGGAATCAACGCGCTGTTCGGCCCGCTGCATGGCGGCGCGAACCAGCTGGTGCTGGAGATGCTCGAACAGATCCACGCCGACGGGGGCGACGTGGACGCTTTCGTGGCGAAGGTGAAGAGCCGGGCCCAGGGTGTGCGCCTGATGGGATTCGGGCACCGGGTCTACAAGAATTACGACCCGCGGGCGAAGATCGTCAAGAAGGCCGCGGACGACGTCCTGCACAAAATGGGGATCAACGATCCTCTGCTGGAGATCGCGGTGGAGCTGGAGGCCAGGGCACTGGCCGATGACTACTTCATCGCGCGCAAGCTCTATCCCAATGTCGACTTCTACACCGGCCTGATCTACCGCGCGATGGGCTTCCCGACCAAGATGTTCACGGTGCTCTTCGCGCTGGGCCGGCTGCCGGGCTGGATCGCGCACTGGCGCGAGATGAACAGCGATCCCGGAACCAAGATCGGCCGGCCGCGCCAGGTCTACACCGGTTACTCCGGACGGGAGTTCGTGGAGATCGCCCGGCGTTGATCCGGCGCAGCGCTAAAACTGGCCGTCTAGACGAGGTTCATCCGTTGGGCGGTGCTCCCGCCTCCTCGCGCCGAGTAGGTTGCCCGCACCGCCGGCTCGGGGAGAAAGGTATTCATGCGGACCATCGAATGGGTAGACGGGCACGTCGAGGTGATTGATCAGACCGCCTTGCCTCAGCAGCGCAGGGTCGCCCTGCACGCCGCCAGCGACGTCGTGGAGGCGATCCGCCGTCTGGTGGTTCGCGGCGCACCCGCGCTGGGCGCGCTGGGCGCCCTCGGTGTGGCGCTGGCCGCGGCCCGTTCGGCGGAGCTGGGTTACGACCCCGACGCGGTACGCACCGATGCCCGGCGCATCGCTGAGGCCCGCCCCACGGCGGCTCATCTGAGCTGGGCGGTGCGGCAGGTGCTGCCGAGTGTCTCGCACGGGCCCGCCGCGGTGCTGGCCGCCGCGCGGACCATGGTCGAGGCCGACGTGCGGGCCTGCGCGACACTGTCTCGCCTGGGTGCCGCGCTGCTGCGCAGTTACGTCGGCGACCGGCCGATGACGCTGCTCACCCACTGCAACGCGGGGGCGCTGGCGTGCGTGGACTGGGGCACCGCGCTCGGTGTGGTCCGGGCGCTGCACGCCGACGCGCTGATCAAGATGGTGGTAGTCGGGGAAACCCGGCCGCTGCTGCAGGGCTCCCGGATCACCGCGGTGGAATTGGCGGGGCTGGGCGTGCCGCATCAGGTGGTGGTGGACGCCGCGGGTCCCTCACTGATCGCCAGCGGCGAGGTTGACGCGGTGATCGTTGGGGCGGACCGGATCGCCGCCAACCACGATGTGGTGAACAAGGTCGGCACCTACCCGCTCGCGCTGGCCGCGGCCAGGGCCGGTATCCCGTTCGTGGTGGCCGCGCCGAGCGCCACGATCGACCCCGACACCCCCACCGGTGCCGAGGTGACCATCGAGTACCGGGATCCAGATGAGGTGCTGCTCGTGGGGGGCTGGCGGATGGCGCCGGACGCCTCCAGCGCCCTCAACCCCGCCTTCGACGTGACCCCCGCCGATCTGGTCAGCGCCATTGTCACCGAAGCGCGGGTGATCGAGCCGGCCCGGTCAGCGGACTTAGCGGGCTCGTGGCCTCCGCTAGGAGTCCCGGCGATGCGGATGGTCGGGGTTTCGTGACTGCCGAACCAGACGCGGGTCTAGTCGCCAGAGGCCTGGCCCGAGATGAGGGTTTGGCTGATGGAGAAGGTGACCCGGCCAGGTTCCGTTGTGGGCAGCTTCAGGGTGCCCTGGTAGGTGTAACCCTCCCCGGGCATGAGCCTCTTGCGTACCGGGGTCATGGTGACCGGCACGGGCGCCTCGTTGAACCGCGCGTCGTGCGGGCCCAGCGCCCCGGTGTCCACGTTCATCGGCATTTTGCTGGTGTTGGCCAGCGCGATGGTGAACCGTACCCCGTCCTTGATCTTCTCTGGCCGCAGCACGGTCAGCGACATCCCGATGGCATCGGTGAAGGGCGGCGCGAAGGCGACGGGATCGGGGACGCGCACGATCTCCGGCGCGCGTGGCGGCACCGCTGGGGACGACGCCGCTGTGGTGGGCTGGGTGAGTTGCCGCGCCGACGAGGCGGGCATGAGGAGGACGGCGGTCGTGGCTCCTCCGCCCAGCGTCAGCCCCAGCAGGGCCGCACCGATCACCGGAAACCATTGGCCCGGTGATGAACCGCGGTGACGTGCTCTCGTGACCATGACGCCTCCCCTGATTGGCCGGCTGGGCTGATGGCCGGCTGGGCTGATGGCCGGCGGCTGGGCTGATTGGCGGGGAGGATGTCACATCGCGGCACGGCCATGACACCGGCCCTGCGGAGCACGACGCGGCGAAGATCAGCCCGGCAGCAGCACGACGCTGCGGAGCACCTCACCGTGTTCCATTTTCTCGAAGGCGCTCTCGACGTCGTCCAGGCTGATCGTCTCGGAGACGAAGCGTTCCAGGGGCAGCCTCCCTTGCAGGTGCAGCTCAACGAGCATTGGGAAGTCCCGCTCGGGCAGGCAGTCGCCGTACCACGATGACTTCAGGGCCCCGCCCCGGCCGAAGATGTCTAACAGCGGGATCTGCGGCACCGTCATCTCCGGTGAGGGCACCCCGACCAGGACGACGGTGCCCGCCAGATCCCGGGCGTAGAACGCCTGCCGCCAGGTCTCGGGCAGGCCTACCGCGTCGATCACGACATCGGCTCCGGAACCCCCGGTGCGGGCCCGGACCGCGTCGATGACGTCGGTTTCCCGGGCGTTGACGGTGTGCGTCGCGCCGAATTCAGTGGCCCAGGCCAGCTTGCCCGGGGCGATGTCGACGCCGATGATCGTGGTCGCGCCCGCCAGCCGCGCCCCGGCGATGGCGGCGTTGCCCACTCCGCCGCATCCGATCACGGCCACCGAGTCGCCACGGGTGACACCGCCGGTGTTCATCGCCGCGCCCAGCCCGGCCATCACCCCGCAGCCGAGCAGTCCCGCGACCTCGGGCGCGATGGCCGGGTTGACCTTGGTGCACTGGCCGCTGTGGACCAGGGTCTTCTCCACGAACGCCCCGATACCCAGCGCCGGTGATAACGCGGTGCCATCCGCCAGCGTCATGAGCTGGCTTGCGTTATGGGTGCTGAAGCAGTACCAGGGCCTGCCCCGGCGGCAGGCGCGGCAGGCTCCGCACACCGCGCGCCAGTTGAGGATCACGAAGTCCCCGGGCGCCACGTGGGTGACCCCGTCGCCCACCGCCTCGACCACGCCAGCGGCCTCATGCCCCAGCAGGAACGGGAACTCGTCGTTGATCCTGCCCTGGCGGTAATGCAGGTCGGTGTAGCACACCCCGCACGCCAGCACCGCGACCAGCGCCTCACCCGCCCCAGGATCCGGCACCACCACCGTCTCCACGCTCACCGGCACGCCCTTACCCCGCGCCACCACCCCCCGCACCTCGTGGCTCACGTCACCCTCCGCTAACTAAGGGCGTTTGGTTTTGGGTTTGCTGTCGGGTGTGGCGACGGCTAGGAGCAGGCCGCCTAGCAGGCCGCAGTTGGACAGGAAGTTCGCCTGGCGGGCCCGGCGTGTCTCGGGGGACGCGGTGGCGGAGAACGGGTGTTCGGCCACGGTGGTCGGGATCAGGTCCGCGGCGAGCGCGATCGCGGCGAGCTTGGGCGCCCACCCGAGCCCCATCAGCAGCCCGCCGACGATCTTCAGTGCGGCGTCCGCCTGAACGATCAGAGCTGGATCGACCTTCATCGGCACCCGGGCCAGCAGCCCCTCTGCCGCCTCGAGTTTGGGCTTGGGGTCACGCAGGGTCTCCATGCCATTCGCGACGGCCACGGCGGCCAGCAGGGGACGGGCAACGCTGCTCAGCAACACGACTGCTCCTCTCTGAGCCCTCGTTTTCGCACCGTAGCCCTCCCAGGCGGCCGCGAGCCCGAAGCCACCCATCCGGGTCATCCGGTTAAGTCAGCCCGCGAATCCGTTCGCCGCCGCGAGGAGGAGTTCCGCCCGGTTGGCGATCTTGATACGAGTTCGCCCGGCCGCCGCTCCCAGCGCGCGTTCGGCGGCGTCGATCGCCTCCCAGCCCGCCCAGGTCACCACCCCGACTCCCCGTTCCGCGAGTCTGCCTATGATCGCATTGGGGTCGCGCCGCAGCGCCCGTGGCAGCGCGGCGAGGTCGTGTACCAGCGCTTCTACGGTTTCTTTGGCGTCGCCCTTGTTGGTGCCGATTACCCCGGTGGGGCCGCGCTTGATCCAGCCGACGACATACTCGCCGGCTGCGGTACGTCCCTCCCGCTGGACGCGGCCGGCCACGTGCGGGATCACCCCGGATCGCTCATCGAAGGGCACGCCAGGCAGCGCCAGCCCCCGGTAACCCACGGATCGCAGCAGCATATGAGCCGTCAGGGTCACCATCTGGCCGGTGCCGGTCACGCGGCCGGAGGGATCCAGCGCGTTGCGCTCACACCGCAGTGCTTCCACCCGGCCAGCGCCCAGAACAGCCACCGGGGACAGCAGGAACCGCATGTGGATTCTCCGCGCCCGGCCCAGCGTCGGCCGGGCGGACCATTCCCGCAGCGTTTCCACATTGCGCCGGATCGTCTTGCTGGTCTCGACAATCTCCTGGCTGGCCTCATCAAGCACCAGATCGGAGGGATCCACCACGACGTCCGCATCGGCCAGCTCACCCAGCTCGCGCAACTCCTTGGTAGTGAACTTGGCCTGGGCCGGCCCCCGCCGCCCGAGGACATGGATGTCGGTGATGGCGCTGGCGTCGAGCACCTTGAGCACGTGATCCGGCATGTCGGTGACGCTGAGCTCGCGTGCGGTCTTGGCGAGAACGCGAGCGACGTCGATCGCGACGTTACCCACACCGATGATCACCGCGTGCCGGGCGTCCAGCGTGAACGCGTCGAGCGCCGCATCGGGATGGCCGCAGTACCATGCCACGAATTCGGTCGCCGAGAAACTGCCGGGCAGATCCTCACCAGGAATACCCAGCCGGCGATCCACTGGCGAACCGGTCGCGTAGACCACCGCGTCGTAATAGTCGCGCAGCTCGGCCGCAGTGATACCGGTAACACCGTCACCGAGCTCGACCCCGCCGAGGAAACGCACATTAGGGCGTTCCAGGATCTTGCGCAGGGTGCTCTCCAGCGACTTCATCTTCAGGTGATCCGGTGCCACGCCGTAGCGCAGCAGTCCGTACGGACAGGGCAGCCGGTCCAGCACGTCCACCGACACCGCGTCGTGCTTGCTCAGCTCATCGGCCGCGTACAGACCGGACGGGCCGGACCCGATGATCGCCACCCGAACCGATCCGGCCATCGCCGCGCTACCTCCCGAATGTGTGACATCCCGCCCGACGTTACGCCACCACCGTTACGCCACCACCGTTACGCCACTACGAGGCGGCGCAACGCGGCCACGGTCAGCCCATCGCGCAGCAGCGCGTCGCCTCGCAGCACCGAGACCCCGCCCGGCCGGGCCATGTCGTCGACAACCGCGATCGCGCCCGACAGGTCTTGATCACGGGTGTAAGCGTTGATGACCGCCACGCACCGCAGCCCGGCGGCCCGTGCGGACCGCACGCCGTTGGCCGAGTCCTCCACCGCGATCGCGTCATCCGGAGCGAGATCCAGGCGCGTCAGCGTCTCCTGGTAGACTGCGGGGGAAGGCTTCAGGTCAGTAACATCTGATCCGGTGACAACGACGTCAAAGGTATCGAGCCCGAATAGGACGTCCAGCAAAGGCAGGACCCAATCGCTCGTACCCGTGGTTGCCACTGCGGTGGTCACGGCCTCGGCGCGCAGTGCGTGGATTAGTTCTGCGGCCCCCGGCCGGGCCCGCATAGCGCCCGTGCGGACCAAGGCCGCGAAGCGGCGGGTTTTGTCTCGATGCAGCGGCGCCGCTAGTGCGGAGGCCTCGGCGGCGCTATGACCCTGAGATAGGAGGTACCGCTCGATCCGCTGTCGGCCACCGGTTGTGGTGAGTAATTCGCCGTATTCCTCGACGCTCCACCGGTAATTCATGCCAGCCGCCTCGAACGCCTCGTTGAACGCGACTCGATGGCCATCGCGTTCGGTGTCGGCGAGTGTCCCGTCGACGTCGAAGATGACGGCTCGCAGCGCAGCGGCTGACCCCGGAACCGGCTCGTCGGGTGCCATCCCTAACCCCCTAACCACCTGTGCTACTGGACGGTCTGGGCCGTCGGCCGCGAGCCCCGTGGAACTCGGCCCGCACTGGCTTGGCATCGGGGGTGGGGCCTGGACGCCGCTCCCGACTCCACGAACGGGAACTTTCATCCGATCGTGGAGACCGGCTTGGTACCTCATGGGATGTGTCAAAAGTAGTTTGACGGATGTTGCCGCCCTCACGCGGGTTCTGGGATGGCTGCTCGCGGGAGTCCTGCCAGCCCTCGGTGAGTGAACCCATGGCGTCGATGAGGTTACGCACTGATGCGAAGGTCCCCCGGCGGATGGCTTGCTGGGTGATGATGCCCAGGGAGACCTCCACCAGCTTGAGCCAGGGGTCCGGCTGACCTGCGGATTGTCCCTTACCGCGAGGGGCATGCCAGTGCAGCGCCGCAGCACGCCCGGACAGGTTGCGATACAACCCGCCGAGATCCCGGATCTGCGCCTGCCGCTGGAGGTCGGTGCCGAGGGTGAAGATCCCGACATGGTCCGGCTGGATGCCCCACTTCCGCCAGATCCGCGAGACCGTGGCATACGAGATGTCCAGGTGCTGGGCCAGTAGCCGGGATGACCACTGGTCGGCTCCCAGATGCGCTGGTGGCCGGCCGCCGTCGGCGAGTGTGGTGGCCACCACTTCGAGCTCGTCCACCACCGCCGGCCTGCCGGAGCGGGGCAGATCGCCCAGGGCGCTGATCCCTCCGGCGGCATAGCGCTTACGCCAGTTGATCACGGTCGGGCGGGTCGCACCGGTCCGCCGGGCGATCTCGGTGTTCGATAGGCCCTCGCCCGCCATCAGCACGATCCGCGCGCGCTGCACCAGGCTGGGCCGCGCTGAGGCCGAGCGCGCCAGCGCCTCGAGACGTCCATGATCACCCTCGTGCAGGGTCAGTGCGGCGGTCGCGGCCATGCCTCATCATCCCGCACCCCGCAGGTGTAAAACAACTATCAACACAACGCCCCTGCCAGCGGCGTTCGGCTCCGTGGCGGAGGCTCGGCAGGGCTCGGCAGGGCGTAGATGCTCTTGACACGCCGATTCTCCGCCGTGTGGACTAATGACCCGCGTGTCGTGAAAATGACAATCGCGGGAGCCAACGAGCCCACCCGAGCCGGCACTGATGCCAGAGAGGGGCCAGACGATGGCGATCGAGTCCACCGGACACAGCCGCGGTAATCCCCGGATCTACGAGCTGATCGAGAACGCCCCGAAGACGGGCAAGAGCCCCACCATCTGGGCCTGGCCCGAGGTCGTGGACTGGCTCCGGATAGCTGGCCAGCCGGTACCTGGCCCGTGGCCCCCGCACCAGCGGCCCCGGCCTAACCCCGAGGACGAGAGCCTCCCGGTGGCGGTGGTCGAGCCGCCGCGCCCGCAGGACACCCCGACGAACGAATCGCCGGGTGCCACGCGCCGGGAAACGCCAGCTCCGCGTCACTGGCGTGACGACGATGATCCTCCGGCCCGGCATGGGCTTGGGCTGATGGACATCGAATAAGGAGCTCGTCGTCGGTCCGATCAATTCTTGACCCTTGGTCAATATTCATTAGTGGTGCTATGGCGCCATAGGCGTCACGTGGACTGTCTAATGCGATAGTGTAGTTTCCCATGGGTTCCTTAAGGAGGGTCTGGATGTACCCGTCTCGTTTCCATTACGAGGCCCCAAACTCGCTCGAAGAAGCTTTCGGCGTTTTGCAGATGTATGGCGACGAGGCGAAGATCCTCGCTGGGGGGCAGAGTCTCATCCCGCTGATCAAGCTGCGTTTCTCCGCGCCCGCGTGCATTATTGACATCAACAATATCCCGGGCCTGGACTACCACGAAGAGGACTCGGACGGGTCGCTGAATGTCGGCGCGCTGTGCCGGCACCGGACCCTGGAGCGGTCCCCGCTGCTGCGCAGCAAGCACCCCACGATGTCCGCGACCGCGCCCCTCATCGCCGACCCGATGGTCCGCAACCGCGGCACACTGGTCGGTTCCGTCTGCCACGCTGACCCCCAGGGCGACTGGGCGTCGGTGATGCTGGCGCTGGGCGGGGAGATCATCGCCATGAACCCGGACGGCAAAGAGCGTGCCATCCCCGTCTCTCAGTTCGTGGTCGGCCCGTTCCAGAACACCCTGCAGCCGAACGAGATCGCGGTCAGGGCGAAGATCCCGCCGCCGAGGGGCACCCGCGCCGGTAGCTACCTCAAGCTCGAGCGCCGTGTTGGGGACTTCGCGACCGTCGGCCTGGCAGTGGCGCTGGAGATGTCCGGCGGCACGGTCAACCGGGCCGGTATCGCGCTAACCGGCGTGGGCCCGAACAACATCCAGTGCACCGCAGCCGAGCAGTCGCTGGCGGGCAAGACCCTGAACAGCAGCACGATCGATCAGGCCGCCCGGTTGTCGGCGGAGGCGGCGCAGCCCAAGAACGACGTTCGCGGAAGCGCTGAGTACAAGCGGCACATCGTGTACACCTTCGTCACGCGTGCGCTGGCTAACCGAGTGGGCATGGCCGCCTGAGCGGCTGGCATAGACGTCATAAGGAGGCGGCGTGGAAGAGCGGCGGATCAACGTCGTAGTGAACGGAGAGATGAAGTCTGTCGATGTCGAGCCCCGGATTCTCCTGGCGCACTTCCTCCGTGAGATCCTGGGATTGACCGGCACGCACATCGGTTGTGACACCACCAACTGCGGTGTGTGCACCGTCCTGGTAGACGGATTGCCCATGAAGTCGTGCACCATGTTCGCGGTCATGGTCGACGGTAAAGAAGTGCAGACTGTCGAGGGCCTCGGCTTGGACAGCGAGCTGCACCCGATCCAGCAGGGATTCCGGGAGGAGCACGGGCTGCAGTGCGGTTTCTGCACCCCGGGGATGATGATGGCGTCGAAGGCGCTACTTATGGAGAATCCCAATCCGACCGAGGAGGACGTACGCTGGGGATTGTCCGGCAACCTGTGCCGCTGCACCGGTTACCAGAATATTGTGAAAGCGGTGCTGTGGGCTGCCGAGAAATTGCGGTCCGACGCGGCAACGTTCAGTCGCTGACGGCTGGGGCTTGGGGCTCGGGTCTAACGACAAGGGAGATGCAGACGTGGCGCAGGCATTGGACGAAATCAAGATCGGTGGCTTGGGTTCAAGCCGCAAGCGGGTGGAGGACGACCGCTTTCTCCGGGGTAAGGGCCACTACATCGATGACTTCAAGTTGCCCAACATGGTGCACTTAGAGATCCTCCGTAGCCCACTGGCCCACGCGCGGATCAAGTCGATCGACACGAGCAAGGCCTGGCAGATGCCCGGTGTGCACATGGTGCTCACCGGTGACATGGCGGCCCAGCACAACCTGGCGTGGATGCCCACGCTGTCCTACGACACCCAGGCCGTGCTCGCCACCGACAAGGTGCGCTTCCAGGGCCAGGAGATCGCGTGCGTAGTCGCAGACGACCCCTATATCGCCAAGGACGGCTGCGAGGCGATCGTCGTCGAGTACGAGCCACTGCCCCCGATCGTCAACCCCTACCAGGCCGTCGCCGATGGCGCCCCGGTCATCCGGGACGACAAGGAAGGCCAGAACGACAACATCTGCTACCGCTGGGAGGTCGGTGACCGGGAGGGTACCGAGCGGGCCTTCGCCCAGGCCGATGTGATCTCCAAGCTCGAGTTGCACTACCCGCGCTCGCACCCCTCGCCCATTGAGTGCTGCGGGGCGCTCTCGGACTACAACTCGGCGACCACGAAACTCACGGTCTACATGACCACCCAGGCGCCGCACATCATCCGCACTGCGGTGGCGATTGTCGCCGAACTGCCCGAGCACATGATCCGGATCATCTCGCCCGACATCGGCGGGGGGTTTGGCAACAAGGTGCCGGTGTATCCGGGCTACGTCTGCTCGATTCTCTGCTCGATCCTGCTGGCACGCCCAGTCAAGTGGATCGAAGACAAGACCGGCAACCTCATCTCCACCCACTACGCGCGCGACATCTACTACAAGGGCGAAGTCGCGATGAGCCGGAACGGCAAGATCCTGGCCGTCCGGTTCCACTGCGACACCGACAACGGCGCCTTCTTCTCCGACGCGCAGCCCACGAAGTTCAAGATCGGGCTGATGCACTCCGCGTTCGGCTGTTACAATATCCCGTACGCGTACATGACGGCGCAGGGGCACTATACGAATAAGGCGCCGGGCGGTGTTGCCTATCGATGTTCCTTCCGGGTCACCGAGGCGATGTTCTTCCAGGAACGGGCGATACAGGCCGCCGCGGACGATCTGGGGATGGACCAGGCGGAGTTCCGCCGCGTCAACCTGGTGCGGGACGACCAGTTCCCGTTCCGGACGCCCTATGGATTCCTGCTGGACTCGGGGCAGTACCACAAGTGCCTCGATGTCGCGCTCAACGCCATCGACTACCAGGGCTTCCTGCAGGAGAAGGCCGAAGCCCGGGAACAGGGCCGGCGGCTTGGCATCGGTATCTCCACCATGAGTGAGCCACTTGGCGCTGGTAACAGCCGTGAGTACGACATTCTTGGGATCAAGATGTTCGACTGCGCGGAACTGC
>DASTBN010000110.1:0-4093 GCA_035712045.1 Pseudonocardiaceae bacterium | reverse complement strand
GAAAGGCGGGATCCAGGAGCCATCGAAATCGACGAGCCGGAGCTTCCCGTCCGTGTCGACGAGCACGTTCCCATGCTGGAGATCCCCGTGAGCGAACTCAGCGAGCTGCATCCGGTTGAGCAGCGTCCGCCACGCGCTGGCGAGCGCGCCGATGCCCTCCGGGTTGTTGTCCTCGACGAGGCCCTCGATGTACTTGTCGAGGTTGCGCCCCTCGACCCACTGCATCCGAACCACGGGCCAGCGCTCGCCCTTGACGACGATCGCGTTGTCGCACCATTGTGAGGTCGCCACGCAATCCGCGATGCCCCGGGCCTGGAAATGCTGGTTGAGGGTGTCGTAGCGCTCCCGGCTGGAGACCTCATGGCGGGTGAAGAACCGCAGCGCCTGCTCCTCCCCGCTGACCACCGCCTTGAACACCACCGCAGTGCTCCCCGACGCGGGCAGCAACGGGATCCCCCATCGGGGGTGCACGGCAAAGCGCGCGGACTTGAGCTCGCTCGCGGTGAAAACGAGCTCGGGTTGCTGGATGGCTTTGTAGTAGTCGTCCGCGCTGGGATAGTCAATCATGGCAGGCAGGTCACGATGAACGCCGGATTATCGGTGACGAGATGCACTCGCAGGAGGGTGACGTCATCGTCTTTCATTTTACCCGCGTCGCGCTGAGTGTTGATCATTCGCTCGAAGGACAGCGGATGGTCCAGCCGGCTCAGCACCTGCCAGAGCTTGAGTCCGTCAGCCTCGATAAAGCGGATCATCCACTGCGCGAACGCGTCCGTGGCCAGGAACAAAAGGTCGCCAGCGGCGATCTCGCCGGAGGCGAAGCGGAGTTTGCCCACCATGTGGTCGAGCCGGTCCGGGCTGGTATGCACACCGTCCGGGTTGAGGCCGAAATCCTGTGCGCGCAGCGCGGGGAAATGAGCGACTAGCCGACCGCCGCGCACATGGAAGAGGACCGTGTCACCCAGCGCCGCGGCGCGCCAGGCGGGGCGCCGGCCCGCCAGATCGACAAGCTCGCAGCCGAGAAATGTCGCGAACGAGCCCTGTGCGAATTTGCGTTCTTCGATGTAGCTGGCCCGGGCCGGTGCCTCCGTGTTCCAGAGCTCCTGCATCTGGGCGAACCACCGCCGCAGGGACTCCGGGGTGAGTTCCGGGGCGTCCACGCCGATGAAAGAGGAGGCGAGCTGGTTGACCCAGCGCAGCGAGTCGTAGGCCTCGGTGGCGCCATCGGCCACGATGTACCGGGGATTGCCGCCCCGCCCGGGCACCCCGGGCGATCCCGCCGCGCAGTCCTCCCACTCCTGCTCGCTATTGCCTTGCTTGGGAGCGAGGAACACCACACTGCGTGGCTTCATCGGGGGTGGCTT
This sequence comes from Pseudonocardiaceae bacterium, assembly GCA_035712045.1. Taxonomy (GTDB): domain Bacteria; phylum Actinomycetota; class Actinomycetes; order Mycobacteriales; family Pseudonocardiaceae. Next base: position 2,729 of record DASTBN010000110.1, on the reverse strand, counting down.
CATCGGGGTGGCTTCATCGGGGGTGGCCGCACCGGGGATGACTGCACCGGGGATGACTGCACCGGTACCGCCTACCGATCCAGGATCTCGGTAGGCCGCGTCCCGATTTCGAGGAATCTCAGCAGCATCGCGAGGTCGGCGTTGAAACCCAGCGCTCGCGCGCCTGGCTGCGCCGGCACCCCGGCGGCATTGGCGTTATTAATCATCTTCTGGGGCAGCGGGCTGCTGATCGAGAAGAGCTCAGGCCCGGGTTCCGGCAGCCCTACGGGACTCACCGGATACAGCACGCCATGACAGGGGGATGGCGAGAGGAAAATATTGAGCAGCAGCGCCGCCCCGTCATTGGTCTCGATCGTGGTGAGCCGCTTGGCCCACTCGTCGAGAGTCGCACCGTCGTGCGGGCTGTCGGTCACCATCCCGTCGGTGATATTGATGACGATCGGCGGGAACGAGGCCGGGTGCTGACCAGCCCAATCGAACACATGCGCTCCAGCGGTGGCGATGGCCTGGCACATCGGTGTGCGGTAGCCGTGTACCGGCTCGACCCAGACCGGGATGCGCGCGTGACCGGCCCCGATGTCGACAGACGGTGCCTCGCGCACCGCGACCGGGTTATCCGCGAGGACCGACAGCGGCACCAGCGATTGACCGGCCAGCGGCCCGCTGAACGCCGATTCCACACCTTCGGTCTGGGCGATCGGGCAGGCGCCGTAGCCGAAGATTCCGATGTCGAAATAGTGACGGACCGCGCCGCCGACCTCCTTCGTCGACCAGATGCAGAGGTCGAGCAGGATCTTGTTGAGCGCGGCGGCCGCTCCCTGCGCGAGCGTCATGCTCGATCCGCCCCACTGCTGCTTCATGGAGTCCGAACGGTCCAGGAGGAAGACGATGCAGCCCGGCGTCCTGCGCGAGATGATCTGGTCGTACACGGTGCCCTCCCCGGCGTTCTACGGTGTCAGCGCTTCGATCGCGATCGCGGAGTGACCTTCCACGCTGGCCATTGCTCATCGCGCTGCCAGGCGAATTCATTACCGCAGGCGTGGCAGTAGAAGCTGAACCCGGACCCGACGCGCTTGAGGTCGATCATGAATGAGCCACACTGGGTACATTGCACGATCTGCCCCGATTCGATGTAGCTGCTGATGTCGGGTGCCTCGCGCCGGGAACCCTCACCACCCGCCGCAGGACGCGGCCCAGTCTGGGTCCACCAGGCCGGCTGGGCACCGTCCGCCGATCCCGCCGGCGGATCGACCGGATTCACGGAGTGCGCCGGCGGCACCGCCCGCGCCAGAGGAGTCAGTGACGGCGGCTGGACTGGCACCGCTGAGCCAATCGGCGCCGGGCCGGGCGGGGGCGGACCGGGCCGGAGCCCGCCAGGCCGGGGCGGATTCTGATACTGGGAGGTGCCGCGCGAACCCGGCGGCGGGAAGGAGGAGGAATTGGGCGACGTGGCCGACGGGCTCACCGGCGAGCGTGGCGGTGTGGCGAGATTCCGCATGCGCAGCTGTGCGATCACAATGATGAGCGCCGCCGTCAGCAGTGCCGCGAACGCGAGAGGTATCGGGCTGGCGTTCCATTCGATAACACTGAAAACCGATCCCAGAAGTGACCCCAGGACAGCCGCCCCAACGACCCACGCAAGCCCCGCCGGGCCAGGATCAGATTCCTTGTGCACCATTATCCACCACTCTGGAGATCGAGCTCGACGGGCACCGGGTTGACGACCCTGGCGCACCATACGTTGGAGGGGTTCGTGACAATTTTCTCCCAGCCCAGATTCGGCGTCGAACCAGCCACCGACCAGCCCTGCTTCAGCGTGAGACATACCCGGAAGGGGCCGGGCTGATCCGGCTGGTAAGGCCACCGTACCGGGTCAGCCCTGAGGGTTCTTTTTTCAGTTTTCAGGTCCTCACCGAAGATCTTCACCGCGCTGACTCCCGACACGGGGTCCGGTTTGTTTGGGTCGGACTTGAGGGTGACGACCAGCTGCGGTGGTAGCGGGGCGGGCGACGTGGCGGGGCCACCGTTCGGCGGAGGGAGCGCAGATCCCGGCTCTGACGTGGGCGGTCTGAGCGTCAAACCGAACAGGAACACGACAAGGAACGAGACCACCAAGGCGGCGGCTGCCGCCAGCGCGGGCCCAGGCCACCCGCGCCCGCCATCACTCTCGTGAAGTGCGGCGGCTCGCTCATGGTCGGCACCACCCGGGACTACGCTGCGCCTGGCGTTGGTCACAGGCAACCTCCAGATGACCCTGGCTACCCGCCATCGTGATCACTTGATGCGATGCTAGCCAAGGTAACAGCCATTCCGCGCCGCCGCGGCCGCCAGCCCATTGCCTCAAGTCATCGTGCCACTCGCCGCTACAGGGGGGGCAGCGGTTCGTCCTTCCACAGGGTCTTGAGCTGGGAGGAGTAGTCGTTGAGGTTGTAGGACCCGCAGCCGGCGCCGCCATAGCCGATGTAGTTCCCGCGAGCGTCCCGGCGGCCCCCGGCCATCACGGTCTCCAGCCCGTGGTGCGCGATCATGCTGCGCACCCCGGCGGTGATGTTGGCCACCGGGTCGGTGATCGGGCGGTCGGCCAGGCTGGGCAGCACGCAGGCCCGGAACGTGCTAGGGATGGTCTGCATGAGGCCCTGGGACGGGTGGCCCGCCGCAGCGTTGCTGTCCCAGTTGTTGATCGCGTTGGGGTTCCCCCCGGATTCGTGCATGATGATCGACTTGACGCC
>DASTBN010000109.1:0-5391 GCA_035712045.1 Pseudonocardiaceae bacterium | reverse complement strand
TAGCCCGGGTGCGAGGAGAAGTTCTTCCCTTCGGCGGCCGCGGCCTCGCGGGCCTCCTTGGCGATCTTCACGCCCAGGGTCAGGCTCACCTCGTCGGTCAGGGTCAGCGGCCCGACCGGGTAGCCGGCCTGGGTCGCCGCCTGCTCCACCGAGCTGGCCGGCACGCCCTCGCCGATGAGCGCCGCACCCTCGGCCACCACGGTCGAGATGACCCGGCTGGTGAAGAAGCCGCGGCTGTCGTTGACGACGATCGGGGTCTTGCGGATCTGCTGCACGACGTCGATCGCGGCGGCCAGCGCGGCGTCCGAGGTGCGCGCGCCGCGGACGATCTCGACCAGCGGCATCTTGTCCACGGGGGAGAAGAAGTGCAGGCCGAGGAAGTCCTCGGGGCGATCGACCCCGGTGGCGAGATCGGTGATCGGCAGCGTTGAGGTGTTCGAGCACAGCAGCGCGCCTGGATCCACCACGCCGAGGATCTCGCCGAAGACCTTCTTCTTCAGCGCCGGGTCCTCGAACACCGCCTCGATCACCAGGTCACAGCCCGCGAGATCGGCCGCCTCAGCGGTCGGGGTGATCCGGGCGAGCAGCTCGTCCCGGGCCTCGGTGGTCGACCGGCCCCGGGAGATGGCCTCGCTGAGGAGCTTCTCCGAGTAGCCCTTGCCCCTCGTGGCGGCGGCGAGATCGACGTCCTTGAGCACGACCTCCATGCCCGCGCGTGCGCAGCTGTAGGCGATACCGGCGCCCATCATCCCCGCCCCGAGCACGCCAACCTTGCGGAAGGCGCGCCGGGGGTGACCATCGGGCCGACTGCCGCCCTTGTTGATGTGCTGGAGATCGAAGAAGAACGCTTTGATCATGTTCTTGGCGGTCTGGCTGGTGATCAGATCCATGAAGTACCGGCTCTCGATCACCATCGCGGTGTCCACGTCCACCTGCGCGCTCTCGACCGCCGCGCACAGGATGTGGTGCGGGGCTGGCATCGGGGCGCCTTTGAGCTGCTTGCGCAGGGTGGCGGGGAACGCGGGCAGCAGCCGCGCCAGCGCCGGGGTGGCGGGCGTGCCGCCGGGGATCTTGTAGCCCTTGACGTCCCAGGCTTGCTGTGCCCTAGGGTGCGCGGCGATCCACTCGCGGGCCTTGCTGATCATCTCCTCCGGGGTGGCGGCGATGTCATCGACGATGCCGAGCTGCCGGGCCCGCGCCGGATTCAGCTGCTGGCCCCTGGTCAGCAGCTCAGTGAGCGCGACCATCAGGCCCAGCATCCGCACGCTGCGCACTACCCCGCCCAGCCCCGGCAGGATCCCGAGCGTCACCTCCGGGAACCCGATCTTCGTTGCCGGGTTGTCCAGTGCGATCCGGTGGTGGCAGGCCAGCGCGAGCTCCAGCCCGCCGCCCAGCGCCGTCCCGTTGATCGCGGCGACCACCGGCCGTCCCACCTTCTCCAGCCGCCGCAGCTGGCCTTTGACCAGCGTGATGTAGGCGGCGCAGTCCCGGGCGGTGTCCGGGGTGACCTCCCGCAGGTTGTTGAGGTCAGCGCCGGCGAAGAACGTCTTCTTCGCTGAGGTGAGGATCACCCCCCTGATCGCCTCACGCTCCGCCTCCAGCCGATCCAAGGCGGCGCCCATGGCGGCGACATACCGATCGTTGATCGTGTTAGCGGATCGCCCCGGGTCGTCCAGCGTCAGCGTGACAACCCCGTCCCCATCCGCATCCCACCGAATCGCCTCAGTCATATCCTCACTCCCGAAACGTCAACCGCCCTGAGCAGAAAGGTGAGCATGGGGATCACAGCCGCTCGATGATGGTGGCGGTGCCCATGCCGCCGCCTACGCAGAGGGTGGCCAGGCCGTAGCGCAGGTCGCGGCGGTCCAGTTCGTCGATCAGGGTGCCCAGGATCATGGCGCCGGTGGCGCCCAGGGGGTGGCCTAGGGCGATGGCGCCGCCGTTGACGTTGAGTTTGTCGTGGGGCACGCCCATCTCGCGCATGAAGCGCAGCACCACGGCGGCGAAGGCCTCGTTGACTTCCACCAGGTCGATCTGGTCGATGGTCATGCCCGCCTTGGCCAGTGCCTTGCGGGTAGCGGGGCCGGGGCCGGTGAGCATGATCGTCGGCTCTTCCCCGGTGACGGCGCCGGCCACGATGCGGGCCCGGGGGGTGAGGCCGAGGTCCCGCCCGGCCTGTTCGGAGCCGACCAGGACGAGCGCGGCGCCGTCGACGATGCCTGAGGAGTTGCCGGCGTGGTGGACGTGCTCGATGCGCTCCAGCCAGTGGTAGCGCTGTAGCGCGACGGCGTCGAAACCGGCCTGCTCACCGATCTCGGCGAAGGACGGGTTCAGCCCGGCGAGGCCCTCGAGCGTGGAGTCCGGGCGCAGATGCTCGTCCTTGTCCAGGATGACGGTGCCGGAGCGGTCGCGGACCGGGATCACCGAGCGGTGGAAGTACCCGTTGCTCCACGCCTTGGCGGCGCGGTGCTGGGATTCCAGGGCGTAGGAGTCGACGTCGGCGCGGGTGAAGCCTTCGACGGTGGCGATCAGATCCGCGCTGATCCCCTGCGGGACGAACCGCGCGGCGTAGGCGGTCTCCGGGTCCATGATCAGCGCTCCGCCGTCGGAGCCCATCGGCACCCGGGACATCGACTCGACCCCCCCGGTGAGTACCAGGTCCTCCCAGCCCGAGCGGACCTTCATGGCGCCGAGGTTGACCGCTTCCAGGCCGGAGGCGCAGAACCGGTTGATCTGCACGCCCGCGACGGTGTCCGGCAACCCGGCGGCCAGGGCCGCCGCACGGGCGATGTCGGCGCCCTGATCACCTACCGGGGTAACCACGCCGAGCACGATGTCGTCGATCCGCGCCGGGTCCAGGCCCGGGTGACGGGTGCGCAGCTCGCCGATCAGCCCGGTGACCAGCGAGATCGGCTTGACGCCGTGCAGCGCGCCGGTGGGCTTGCCTTTCCCCCGGGGGGTCCGGATAGCCTCGTAGAGGTATGCCTCATGATCAAAAACAGTCATGACGTGCTCCCGGTGAGATCAGGCGAACGCACTGTGTTTCCTGCGTTTCCTGTGTTTTTGGCGGACTCGCGGATCGCGCGGTTGACGGCGAGCTGGAAGTTGGTGACGACGCCCTCGACGGTAATCGGCTTGAGCCGCCGTAGCAGGGCGATCAGGGCCTCACGGAGCTCCGGCGGGCGGCCCCGCTCGCGGTACTCGCGCAGCACGGTGTTATGGAAGAGCGTGACCAGCTCGGCCGCCAGCTCGCTGGTGCGCGCCTCGATGATCTGTTTGGCGGCGAGCTGAACCTCGAAGTCCAGCTTGGTGTCGAGCAGGCCCAGCCCGTAGTCCAGCATGTCGGCGCTGGTGAGCGTCCAGGCGCCCGGGCCCTCACGCCGGATCACACCCAAGGCCGCCAGCCGGTCCAGTGCGTCGTCGTCCAGGGGGCGTCCGGCGCGGGTCTCCAGTGCGGCCCGGTCCACCGTTTCGGGCTCCTCGGGCAGCCAGGGGGCGAGCAGCGCGCGGTGCAGCGCGAGATCCTCCGGGGTGCGGTCCAGGGGAATCCGCGCGAGGTAGTTCTCGATGGCGGCCAGGGTGAAACCCAGACCCTGGAGGTCCCGGACCAGCTCCAGGCGGGCGATGTGGCGCTCGTCATAGAGACCCAGCCGACCGCGCACCTCCGGCGGCGGGATCAGCCCCATCCCGGCGTAGAAGCGGATGGTGCGCACGCTGATCCCGGTGCGCGCGGCCAGTTCCGCGATGGTCAGCGGCTCCGTCACGGCATCACCCCGCTTGATGTGACAGCATCACTGTACTATACGCGACAGTGATGCTGTCACATCGAACAGCGGGCCGGGGCGTCGGCGCCCGACGAGGCCGCAATGTCAGCTTTTGCCGGGCTCTGGCCTGTCGGTGCCGGGGTGGAGCTGTTCCTTGATCTTGTCTTGGATCTGGTCTACCTGCGCGTGGTACTTGTCTCCGGTTTTCTGATCGAAGAGATCGCCGGCCTTATCGACAACCTTTTCCGCGATATCCTCATGGTCCTCGACCGCTGATTTGATCTTGTCGAACATCGACATGAGCTGGCCTCCGTTCCGGGCGTACCCGTTGCCGGATCTTTCCGCCTGCCAGCCCCTGGTACAACCCCTGGGCTAGCGGACTTGAGGTGAGCGACTGTGCGGCGGGAGGCTGTATCGGGATCCGCTGAGGTGATCGCCACGCGCTGCGGCGTGGTCGGCTAACGTCGCCGCTGATGCTGATCAACCTGTATTCCGATACGCAGACCCGGCCGGTCCAGGCGATGCGCGCGGCCATGGCCGCGGCCGAGGTAGGCGACGAGCAGTACGGCGAGGACCCCACCGTCACCGCGCTGTGTGAGCGGGTCGCGGCGCTGCTCGGCAAACCCGCCGCGGTGTTCCTGCCCTCGGGCACGATGTGCAACGCGATCGGGTTGCGGCTGCACATCCGGCCCGGCGGCGACGCGGTACACCTGCACCCCCGCTCCCATCCGATGGTCGCTGAGGGCGGCGGCCCCTCGGCGCTGTCCGGGGCGGTACTCGCCCCGGTTCCCGGCGTTGGCGGCATGTTCACCGCCAGCGCGCTGGAGGCGGCCTTGTTCCCGGCCAGGGATCGTTACCTGCCGCGCTCCCGGCTGGTGTGCGTCGAGCAGACCACGAATCTGGCTGGTGGCCGGGTGTGGCCGCACGAGCGGGTCCGCGCGGTGCTGGACGTCGCTGCCCGGCACGGCTTGCGCACCCATCTGGACGGCGCACGGCTGATGAACGCGGTGGTCGCCTCGGGCGTCCCGGCTCACGAATGGGCCCGCGGCTTCGACACCGCCTGGATCGACTTCACCAAGGGCCTGGGCGCACCGCTGGGTGCCGTGCTGGCCGGTTCGGCTGAGCTGATCGAGGAGGCCTGGCGCTACAAGCAGATGATGGGCGGGGCACTGCGCCAGGCTGGCATCGTCGCCGCTGGCTGCCTGTGGGCGCTGGACCATCACGTGGAGCGGCTCGCCGAGGACCACGCCAACGCCCAGATCCTCGCCTCAGGGCTCGCCGAACTACCTGGCATCACGCTCGATCCGGCCAGCGTCGAGACCAACATCGTGGTGTTCGAGACGGCAGGCGCTCCGAAATTCTGCGAGCGGCTCGAAGCCGAACACGGGATACGGATGGGCGCCCTAGGCCCCGACCTGGTCCGGGCGGTCACCCACCATGACGTGGACGCCGCCGGCGTGCGCGCCGCGATCGACGCCGTGGCGGCGGTCCTCGCACCCCGCTGAACCGTCGGCGCACCCGTGGCGATCCGCGGTCTGTCGATGGATGTAGTCCCTCGCAGCCGGTCTGGGCGAACGTCAGCTTCACCTGGGTAAGCGGGGGCCTCACAGCGAGCCGCGGGGCGCCA
>DASTBN010000108.1:0-2078 GCA_035712045.1 Pseudonocardiaceae bacterium | reverse complement strand
GGCCGGGGGTCATCACCACCGCCCAGGACCCAGCTGTCGTGCGCGCCATCCTCGCCCACCTTGGGGGTGGCGCCCAACCCGACAGCCTCGTCCCGGCCCCGCACCAGCCGAAATACACCGCGCCCCCGGGTAACCCTGTTGCCTACGCTCCGTTCTTGGCGCACCGACTTCACGCCCAGAGGGAAGGACCGACCCGACAGATCCGATCCGCTGTCGTTCGCCGTAGAGACGGTGTGCGCAAGCTGCGCAGTGGCTCGGGCCGCTGCGCCGTCACCGCTGATGCGAGCGGTGTCGACCAACAACATGGCATGACCGAACGGGAGAGACCCAGCCATGAGGCAGATCAGAGAGCTCGGAATCGCTCCTGCGCTCGCCATCATCCTGGTCGCAGCGCTCACCATCGCCGTCAGCAGCCCGGCGATCTGGGCGGCCAGCCACCGCGAGGCCCCGCTGATCGCCCTGGATCCGGCGGCGGACAACACCGATGTGTACGCGTTCGTGAGTTACGACACAGCCAATCTTGGCCGCCCTCCGGACGACCGTCGGGTTACGTTCATCATGAACGTGATTCCCGGGCAAGACCCGGGCGATGGACCGAACTACTTCAACTTCGATGACGAGATCCTCTACGCCATCAACATCGATAACAACCGGGACGGCAAGGCCGACGACATCGTCTACGAATTCCGCTTCAAGACGGAGAATCGCCCGGGTCCCGGGGGTCTAACGTCGCCCGTGCCGTATCTCGGCAATCCGCACATTCCCGCCGGCGTCGCACTGCCGGGGATCACCGCGCTGGACGGTCCTGGCTCGGAGGGGCTGACGCGACGGCAGACCTACACGGTGACCGAGGTGCGCGGACTGCACCGCACCACGCTGTTCGGCGGCCGCACCCTGGTGGCGGTCCCGTCCAACGTGGGGCCGGCCACCATGCCCAACTATCCGGCCCTGGCCGCGCAGGGCATCTATACGGATGCGGCGACGAGCATCCGCGTGTTCGCCGGGCAGCGCGCGGAGACCTTTTACATCGACCTGGGCGCGGTGTTCGACACCCTGAACCTGCGCCGCTACCTGCCCCTGCTCACGGGCCCCGGGGAAGACACGGACACCGTCAACCCCTTCGGGGTGAACCGGTTCAGTGGGTTCAACATCAACACGATTGCCATCGAGGTCCCGATCCGCTCGATCACCAGCGATGGCAAGCCCGCCTCCACCACAGCGAACCCGGTCATCGGGATGTACGCCAGCACCGCACGACAGAAAGTGAAGGTGCGTGGAAAGGACGGTGAAGCCCAGACCCAAGGACCGTGGGTCCAGGTGTCGCGGATGGGGAATCCGCTGGTGAACGAGCTGATCATCAACACGCCCTTCAAGGACCAGTGGAACGGCGCCGAGCCGGAAGACGAGGCAAACTTCCAGGCGTTTTACAGAAACCCCGTCATCGCCGCGGCGCTGGAGCTCGTCTACGGCGTGCCCATCGTCCCCATCAACGGCTCGGCGCCCCTCGACCGCACAGATCTGATGAGCATCTTGCTGAAGTACCCGGGCCAGGCGCTGAATGGGACCACCTGTGGTCGTCCCTGCGCGGAGCTCCTGCGGCTCGACCTGCGCGTGCCACCCACCGCGCCCGAGCAGCAGCAGCGACTCGGAGCGGCCCTGACCCCGGACAAGGCGGGCTGGCCGAACGGGCGCCGCCCGAATGACGACGTGACGGACATCGCGATCCGTGTCGTGGGAGGGTTGAACTACATCAACGCCCATGCCGGTGACGGCGTCAATTTCCTCGCCGGGGCGCCGGGCGCGGTAGGAGTGGACATCACCGCGAACGGCATCGCCAAGAAGTTCCCGTTCCTGCCGACGCCGTACGATGGAAAGAACCGCCGTCACGTCGATTGCGGCGAGAGCGGTCCTGGTGCCAACCCGTGCGGACCGCTCGTGCCCTGACCATGCAACGCGCGCGCGTCGCGATCCTCGTTGTCCTCTCGGTCCTGAGCGTGGTCTACGCGGCCCGAGCCTCCGCGCAGGCCACGTCCGCCGATCAGACGATCCAGCTCAGTCAGCGCCAGATCTACCGCCAG
>DASTBN010000107.1:0-2858 GCA_035712045.1 Pseudonocardiaceae bacterium | reverse complement strand
CGGCGGCCATCACCGCCAGCGCGGCGAACGCGCCCACCCCTACCAGCAGCACGTCCTCACCGTCGCCGTACGCGGGCCGCGCCAGCACGTCCACCCCGCCGATACGCTCCGCCGCAGGCACCGCCTCGATCACCGGGCCTTTGGGGAACCGCACCGCGGTCGGGCCATCCTCCACCGCGATGGCCTCAGCCAGTTCCTCGCGCAGGGTGCCGGCGTCGCGGGGCGCGGCGACCCGAATCCCCGGCACGATTCCCAGCACCGACAGATCCCACATGCCGTTGTGACTGGCCCCGTCCTCACCGGTGATGCCGGCCCGGTCCAGGGTGATGGTGACGGGGGCGTTCAGCAGCGCCACGTCCATCAGCACCTGGTCGAACGCGCGGTTGAGGAACGTGGAATACAGCGACACCACCGGGTGAAAACCACCCAGCGCCAGCCCCGCGGCGGAGGTGACCGCGTGCTGCTCGGCGATCCCGACATCGAAGCACCGATCGGGGAAACACCGCGCGAACGCGGCCAGGCCAGTCGGCCCGGGCATCGCCGCGGTGATCGCGACCAGGTCGGGCCGTTGCCCCGCCAGCCTGATCAGCTCCTCGGCGTAGACACTGGTCCAGGTGACCCCGGCGGGCGCGACCGGGGCGCCGGTGCGCGGGTCCATGACCTTCACCTGGTGCATCAGCTCGGCGGCGTCGTTCTCCGCGGGCGGGTAGCCGTTGCCCTTGCGGGTGACCGCGTGCACGATCACCGGCCCGCCGAAGTCTTTGGCCCTGCGCAGCGCGGCCTCCATGGCGCGCAGATCGTGCCCGTCCACCGGGCCGAGATACTTCAGCCCCAGATCCTCGAACAGGACCTGCGGAGCCAGGGCGTCCTTGAGGCCCCGCTTCGCGGCGTGCAAGCCAGCGTAAATCGCCCGGCCAACCACCGGGGTGCGCTGGAGAGCCTGTTTCCCGGTTTCCAGCACCCACTCGTAACCCGGCTGTAGCCGCAGCGTGGACAGGTGCTCAGCGAAGCCCCCGATGGTCGGGGAGTAGGAGCGGCCGTTGTCGTTGACGATCACGATCACCGAGCGGTCCTTGGCCGCGGCGATGTTGTTCAGCGCCTCCCAGCACATCCCGCCGGTCAGCGCGCCATCACCCACCACCACGACCACGTGCCGGCGCCCGGCGGAGGGCTCGGCGGAGGACTCACCAGCGAGCGCGAAGGCCTTGGCCAGCCCGTCGGCGTAGGACAGCGCCGCCGAGGCGTGGCTGGACTCCACCCAGTCGTGCTCGCTCTCGGCGCGGCAGGGGTAGCCGGAGAGGCCACCGCGCTTGCGTAACCGGTCGAATCCCCCAGCCCGGCCTGTGATGATCTTGTGCACGTACGCCTGGTGGCCGGTGTCGAACAGCACCGGGTCCCGCGGTGAGTCGAACACCCGGTGCACCGCCAGGGTGAGCTCCACCGCACCGAGATTGGGGCCGAGATGGCCCCCGGTGCGCGAAACCTTCTCGATCAAGAAGCCGCGGATCTCCGCGGCGAGCCGGGTGAGCTCGGCCGGCTCGAGACGCTTGACGTCCTGAGGGCTTTGCACCGACTGCAACAGACTCACAGAATCCCCCACTTTCGTTCACGCGCCGCCGTAAATAGGGCCTTGAGCCCCCTCATCAACCGACCGTCGCCTCACGATGGCGACCGGACGCCCAGTCTAGCCTTGGGCTTCCGCCGAGTTGATCTTTGGGGAGACACACGGAGGTGAGATACACGAAGTGCCTGCTCAACGGGGTTGAATCGGCCACGTTCCCGAGCCTTGACCACCTTCGGACCTGAGATGCCTTCGGAGATGTAGAACAGCTCGGCCGCGCTCCCGCACGCGGCTTGGAGAACTTTGTATTCGGCCCCATGCTTCGCACCCCACGCGATCGCGGCCCGCCATAGTGCTCTGCCGTGGCCGCAGTGGCGGTATGTACTCGACGACGCGACAGGCCTCAGCGGGCTAAAGCGGCGACGCATTCGACATGATGGGTCATCGGGAACGCGTCCAGCGCCCGAATCGCCAGCAGCCGGTAACTCCCCTTGAGGTAGGCGGCGATGTCGCGAGCCAGCGCGGCAGGGTCGCAGGCCACGTGGACGATGCGCGCGGGTCCCGCACCGACCACCGCTGCGGCCACCTCGCGGCCGACACCGCGCCGGGGTGGGTCGAGGACCACCACGTCCGGCGCCGCTGGCAGCCGGTCAAGCACGTGTTCCACCTGGCCGGTGACGAAGCTCACCTGCTCCAGGTCGGCCAGCGCCGCCGCACCATCCGCCGCGGCCTGCCGGGATGCCTCCACGACGGTCACTGAGCCTGCGGGCCCGACCTGAGCGGCCAGCACCGAGGCGAACAGCCCCACGCCGCCGTACAGGTCCCATGTCGTGCCTCCCAGCGGTGCGGCCGCCCACTCCCCGACTAGCGCGGCCAACGCGTCAGCCGCCGAGGGGTGCACCTGCCAGAAGCCGTGCGCGGAGAGTTCCCAGCGCCGCCCTGCGGCATGCCATACGGCACGCCCGGTGCCGCGCAACTGGGCGGCGGGCCGTCCCGGACGAAGCCACGCCAGGTGAAGCTGGCCAGCATCGTCGGTGACCACCTCCAGATCCCCTCCCGGACCCCAGCGGCGGGCGAGCACCGGATCCAGCGAACCCGGTGCCGTCAGCGGGCAGGCCGGCACCGGTAGCACCGCGTGGCTGCGGTGCACCCGGAAACCGGGGTGCCCCATCTCGTCCACCGCCAGCCGGGTCCGGCTTCGCCAGCCCAGCGGGCCACCAGGCAGTTCCCGCACCGTCACGGGAATGTCCACCCCGGCGATGCGGCGCAGCTGCTCAGCGACCACCGCGGCCTTGAG
>DASTBN010000106.1:0-2683 GCA_035712045.1 Pseudonocardiaceae bacterium | reverse complement strand
CGCCGAGATGGTCAAGTACGCCGCGAACTGCTTCCTGGCGATGAAGCTGTCCTACGTCAATGCCATCGCGGAACTGTGCGAGCGCTCCGGGGCCGATGTGCTGGACGTCACCGAGGGCATCGGTTACGACCGGCGGATCGGCCAGGCGTTCCTCCAGCCCGGCCCCGGCTGGGGCGGGTCCTGCCTGCCCAAGGACACCCACGCCCTGCTGCAGGTCTGCGCCGCCGTGGATTTCGACTTCCCGCTGCTCCAGGCCAGCCTGGACACCAACAACCGCCAGTCCCACCGGATGGTCAAGAAAATCCGGGACGCCGTCGGCGGGTCGCTCTCTGGGCAGCGGATCGGCTTGCTGGGACTCACCTTCAAGGCCGGCACCGATGACCTCCGGGACTCCCCGGCGCTGATGGTGGCGGCGCTGCTGGCCGCCGAGGGCGCCGACCTGATTGGCTACGACCCCAGCGTGCCCGCCGCCGTCCCCGGCCTGACCGACGATTTGCAGGTTACCGACGACCCACTCAAGGTCGCTTCCGGCGCCGCCGTGCTGGTGGTGCTCACCGAATGGCCCGAGTTCCAGGTACTGGACTGGGGTCGGCTGGCCGAGCTGGTCGAGCGGCGCGTCGTGGTCGACACCCGCAACCTGCTCGACGCCGACGTGCTACGCCGGGTCGGTTTCGAGGTCCGCGGTATCGGCCGCCGCCCCGCCCGCGCGCTCACTACCTCCTGAGCGGCGCCTGCGGCACCCTAGCCACCGACTCCGCCGTTACCCCGCATGCTGCCGTCGGCTCGGCGTCATGGCACGCCGGGATGAGGCATGGTGGACACCAGGCGCCGGTGACAGAGGAGGGTGGCAGTGGAGGTGACGGTGACGGCGTGGGCCGTCACGGTCGGGGTGATTATCGTCCTGCTCGCGGCCGATCTCGCGGTGGGCGCGCTGCGGCCGCACGTGGTGGGCTTCCGGGAAGCGAGTGTGTGGTCGGCGTTCTACATCGCGGTGGCGGTGGCCTTCGGGGTGGTACTCAGCTGGGTCTCTGGCTGGGACTTCGGCGCCCAGTATTTCGCTGGCTATCTGGTCGAGAAAAGCCTGTCGGTCGATAACCTGTTCGTCTTCGTCATCATCATGAGTACCTTCGCGGTGCCCGAGCGTCACCAGCAGAAGATCTTGACCTTCGGTATCGCGGTGGCCCTGATCATGCGGGCGATCTTCATCGCGGTTGGCGCCGCCCTGCTCGAGCTGTTCTCGTTCATGTTCGGAGTCTTCGGGCTGTTGCTGATCGGGACCGCGATCCAGCTGTACCGGCATCGCAACGAGGATCCGGAGGTCGGGGATAACCCGCTGGTCCGCGCCACCCGCCGGATGCTTCCCGCAACCACCGACTACCACGAAGGGCGGCTGGTCACCCGGGTGGGCGGGCGGCGGGTGGTGACGCCGCTGTTCGTCGTCCTGATCGCGATCGGCAGCACCGATCTGCTCTTCGCGCTGGACTCGATCCCGGCGGTGTTCGGCGTAACCGAAGAGCCCTACCTGGTGTTCGCGGCCAACGCCTTCGCCCTGCTGGGGCTGCGGGCACTGTATTTCCTGGTGCGGGGCTTGCTCGACCGGCTGGTTTACCTGTCGCTTGGTCTCGCGGTCGTGCTCGCCTTCATCGGCGTGAAGCTGTTGCTGCACTGGGGGCACACGCTTTCCGGCGCGGTGCCGCAGATTCCGACCTCGCTGTCGCTGGGCGTCATCGCGGTGGTCCTGGTGATCACGACCGTGGCGAGCCTGGTCAAGGTGCGCCGTGACTCGGACGCCCGGTCCCGCGGCGGGTCAGTGCGCGCACACGAGCACCGGACCGAGCCGGAACAGGCCTGAGGGAGCGCTCGCTGTGTGAGCTCTCCCTCAGCGTGAGAGCGTCTCGTCGGACGTCGCGAAGTAGGCGACCGTCCCCGCGAGCGCGTGTAGGTAGCGGTTCAGTACCACGCGGTTGACGTTCTCCAAGCGGTCGCAGGCCGCGTGGTAACAGTGGTCGAACGGCTCGCCCGCCTGGCCACCCCAGATCTGGGCCTGCTCCTCGCTTTTCTTTTTCCGGTCTCCGTTTTCGGCTCCCCCGGAGGGAATATCCGCGTGGACGAACGCCGCCTCGTCATCTCCCACGAACTCGATAATCTGCGGCGTCACCCCGGTTTTCGTGAGCTGGTCGGCGAGGACACGCGCGACCATGGCCGAACCACGCGGGCCCGATGCTGACTTGCGGAACCCCTTGCCGCCCTGGGCGAAGTAACCCGCGTTCGGGGAGGCCACCATGTCCACGTTCAGATAGAGCAGAATTTTCCCGCGATCGTCGGCGGAGAGATCGTTTACATAGCTCCTCGAGCCCTGTGAGCCACTCTCCTCGGAGCCGAAGAAAGCGAATCGTATAGCGTTGCGCACCGGTGGGGAAGCGCCGAGGTGGTTGGCGATTTCAAGCAGCGCCGCCACGCCGGAACCGTTGTCAACGATACCCGGGCCATTGCGGACCGAGTCCAGATGGGCGCCGATCATCACGACGTGTCCTGGATCCCCGCTGCGGGTCTGCGCGATGACGTTCCGCGGCGTTGCCCAGCTACCGTCGTCGGAGTGCCCCTGGGACAGCTCATAGGTCGGGGTGCTGACGTCGTAGCCGGCGCCGCGTAGGACCCCGACGACGTAATCGACACTCGCCTC
>DASTBN010000105.1:0-4038 GCA_035712045.1 Pseudonocardiaceae bacterium | reverse complement strand
ATAGCTGCCAGTAGTGGAACAGCAGAACCAGCAGGATGGCGATTCCCCGCAGGCCGTCCACCACGAGAACGTGCCGGGCCCCGCCACCGGGTGTGCGAGCGAGGGCGGCCAGTGCCCGCTTCCCGGGGGGTGACTGCGGCGCTGGTGCCGGATCGAGCACCGGCGTGCTGGAATCGGCCGGCTCAGTCGGCATGGTCCGGTGTCCGGCCTGGCTCAGGATCGATTCCCGGGCCCGGTGCGGTGCGGTGCGGGAGCGTGGGGCTCGCCGCCGTCCGCCTGGCCGGACTCGATGTCGGCTCGGGGCGGTGTGTCGCCCTCAGGCGCGGGCCCCTCAAGCGCGGGTCCCTCAGGCGCGGGCCCTTCAGGCGCGGGCCCCTCAAGCGCGGGCTCCGCCTCGCCGCGGCGCAGCAGCGACACGGCCACGCCGATGGCCACGACCACCAGGATGCCCACGAATACCCAGATGGCCTCGTTCGGGCCCTGGGTGGAGGCGCTCTCGGCCGCCGTGTCCGCCTTCGCCGGCGGTGGGGTCGCGGGCATGATGTTGGCCACTGTGGCGCCGTCCGGGACAGCGCTGACCGCCGTCACGGTCACGGCGTCGAAATCCGCCGTACCGACGTTGAGCTGGCCGAAGTGTCCGAGCCCCATGGTCAGGTTAACGGTGGACTCCTGCGAACCGGCCTTGAGGTAGAGGTCCAGCGGCTGCCATTGGGTGTCGGTGCGCACTGAGTTGGTGACGGTGTACTGGCCATCCACCCCGAGCACCGCCGCCAAATTCGGGTTCGCGCCGCTGGCCTTGGCCATCGCGTGAAACTGATAGCTGGTGTTCGGGGCCAGCCGTACCGGCACCATCACGCGGGCGTGGTTGAGCTCGCGGGAGACGATCCGCAGGAAGTGCGTGCCCTCAGCCGCCGCGCCGCTGACAATCGTGGCCGTCGAGTGTCCCGGCGTGTACTCCATGAACTTCCACCCCGCGGGCAGCCCGGGCCCCGACTCGAACGATTCGCTCAGTATCGGCGGGGTGTCGGCGAGCGCGATCGCGGTGCCGGGCCCTAGGGCCGCCAGCCACCCTGCGGCGACGGCGAGCAGAACGCTCAGCGCTCGTTTGGCCGCGGCGCGCCCCGCTGCGGTGGTATCCAATCGTGACCTCCTGGCCGGGGGAGCATTATCAGATCGTGCCGGCACTCCTATCCACAAGCCTGTTACACAGACTCGTGACGAATGGACGTTTGTCGTTGACCCGCCGTTCACGAAAATGGGCAGCAGCGCGACAACCCGGCACCGAATCGAAACCATCACCTTGGCGACACCCGGGTTTCTCCGAGCATTGGTCCCTCCTTAACCCGTAGTTTCTCAAGCGCACCCTCGGTGGCGCCGATAATCGCCGATCGATCACGCGGAGCGCAAATGGCGCATGGCGGAGGAGCGCTCGGATGACCATCAGCAGCAAGCGGAGCATGCCCGTCTCGGATGAAGCGGCACCGGTTGTCGCGACGGCCAGAGGAATCGCTTTCCTGCGCGGCGAATGGGCGCAGGCGGCGCTCATCGCGATCCTGCTCTTCGCTGTCTATTATGTCACCGGCAGCCAGGCGAATCCGTACAACCAGGACGTGCGGCTCGCGGACGCCTTTCTGCACGGCCGCCTCTACATCGAGCACCCGCCGGATTACCTGGAGCTGGCCCGCTATGACAGCGCGGGAGCCGCCTGCCAGGGATCGGAAGCCGGATGCCACGGGTACGTGATTGAGCCACCGATGCCCGCCGTGGTGCTGACCCCGTTCGTCGCCCTATTCGGGGCGGGCCTCAACCAGGTGCTGGTATCGATCGCGGTCGGCGCGGCGGCGATGGGCCTGTTCTGGGCGGCCGCTCGCCGCATGGGCTGGGGCTACCGGCTGAGCGCGGCGATAACAGTGCTGCTCGCACTGGGAACGGATTTCTGGTGGGCCTCGGGTGATGGATCATTATGGCAGTTCTCGCAGGTGTGTGCCGTGTTCTTCATGATGGCGGCCCTCGTGGAGGCGACCGGCCGCAAGCGCGTTATCTTGGTGGGATTACTGCTGGGCCTGGCTGGGCTGTGCCGGCTGCCAACGTTTCTGGCTTTCCCGTTCTTCCTCTATCTGGCCCTGCGGGGCAGAGGTGATCTGGGGACATGGCGCCAGATCATGCCCAGAGTGGTGCTGTTTGGTCTCGGCCTGGGATCGATGGCGCTCGTGGTATTCTTGTACAATTACGCGCGGTTCGGCACGATCGCCGACCTCGGTTATGTTCACCCTCAGTACGCGGGCGGAGTCTTCGCGCAGGGCCGCTTCAGTGTCAGCTGCATCCCGCGCCAGCTCCACGCAATCCTCTCTCAAGGGTTCGATCTGGACGAGAGCCGATTCCCATTCTTCAAGCCATCAGTGTACGGAACAGCGCTCTTCCTCGTTTCACCGGCGTTTCTGTACGCGTTCGGCACCCGGCTGGGCCGGGTCGAGATCGCCGCGATGGTGGCGATGGGACTGGTGATGATCCCGCATGTGTTATACGCGACGACTGGCTACGCCCAGTTCGGCTACCGGTACAGCCTGGATTACCTGCCGATGCTCGCGGTGCTGACGGCGTCGGGAATGGGGTATCGCATGGGAGGCCGGAAGTGGCTCGTTGTCGGCCTGAGCGTGTTGATCGCGATCTGGGGGCCATTGTTCTTCTTCGATACCCGCCTGGAGAGCCTGCTGGGTGTCCACTGGCAGGTATAGCTACAGGCAGACAGCGGCGACGACGCTGAGTACCACTATGGGTTAAGAAGGGATCAACGCTGCGGGAAACCCTCGCATCGTCACGATGACGGCTGTACCCCGTGAGGAGGTTCCACCTGTCGTTTTCCCTGGCTGAGTGACGAAGCGGCTACCGAACGCCGCCGGTGCCGCATTGACGTCCCATTTACCGTTTCGAGGTGACTTCCGGTGAGCTCGCCCCGGCCGGCACTACTGACGCGCCGCTGGTGCCCGCACTACAGCCGGTGGTCGATATCGTCCTGCCGGTCCACAACAAAGAAGACGATCTTGAATTCTGCGTCCGGCGGCTGCACGCACGCCTGAGCGCTGAGCTGCCCTACTCCTTCCGGATCACGGTCGCCGACAACGCCAGCACCGACTCCACGCTGGAGGTCGCGAAGGCGCTGGCCATGGAGCTCCCGTCGCTCCGCATGATGCATCTGCCGGAGAAGGGCCGTGGACGCACTCTCCGCGCCGCGTGGTCCAGCTCGGAGTCCGCTGTGCTGGCCTGCATGGACCTTGAGCCCGCCACCGACTTATCAGCGGTGCTGCCGCTGATCGCACCGCTCATCTCCGGCCACTCCGATCTGGCCATCGGCACCCGGCGCGGGTCACGCACCACCCGCGGCGCCACCCGGGAACTGCTGTCCCGGAGCTACCACTTGATCCTGCGTCACACCCTGTCCACCCGCTCCTCCGACACGACATGCGGGTTCAAGGCCATCCGGCGTGAGGTCGCCACACACCTGCTGCCGCTGGTCGAGGACGACGAGTGGTTCTTCGACACCGAGCTGCTGGTGCTGGCCGAGCGCAGCGGGCTGCGCATCCACGAGGTCCGGGTGGACTGGGCCAATGACCCACAGCGCCGTGGCGACATCGTCAGTACCGCGATGGCCGACCTGCGCGGGATCGCCCGGCTGACACGCGCGCTGGCGACGGGGAAGTTGCCGGTGCATGAGCTGCGCGCCCAGCTGGGCCAGGCCCCGCCAGAACCGGCCACACCGGGCGTGCCGGCGGGCCTGACCCGCCAGCTGGTGCGCTTCGGCGCCATCGGAGTGGCCAGCACCGTGATGCACCTGGGCCTGTTCCTGCTGCTGCGTGGCTCGCTCGGGGCGCAGGGCGCCAACTTCGTGTCCCTGCTGATCTCCGCGATCGCGAACACAGCACTGAACCGCCGATTCACCTTCGGGGTAGTCGGGCGGCGCCGGATGACCCGCCATCAGCTCCAGGGCCTGATCGTCTTCGGGATCACGCTAGGCCTGACCAGCGGCGCGCTGGCCTTGGC
>DASTBN010000104.1:0-3884 GCA_035712045.1 Pseudonocardiaceae bacterium | reverse complement strand
CACCAGCGGACACCACATCACCGAGCCCTTGCCCGCTCCGGTGGCGCCCGCGATCAGGGTGTGACCCCCGGCGAGGGGAACATGCCAGTCCTGGCCGTACTCGGTGCGCCCGGCCCATACCCGCCGCAGATCGACCGCGCTGCCCTCGGTGGTGGCCAGCTCGTCCAGGTTCTGGCAGGCCACTGGTTCTGCGAGGAGGTTCCGGCGCTGGAAGTCGATCGAGATCACATTGGGCGTCAGCTCCCGGATCTGGCAGCGCGCCACTCCCCGGGCCGAGGCCAGCGCGCGGGCGGCCTCGTCAGCATCCTCGGGTTTCTGGCCGGGGACCAACCGGATCCGCACCTCATCCCACGAGGCACCCGAGCGCACTCCCAGCACGGCCGGGAGTTGCGCGGCGGGTACGGCGCGATGGGTGTGGCCTAGGATCCGGGCCAGCGGGGTGACCGCGAGCACGACCGGCGCGGTGTCCTGCCTGATAGCCAGGCCGCAGGCCTGCAACCAGGTGGGGAGTTTGGGGGCGTAGATCGTCCAGCGCAGCCACCAGGCCCGCAGATGCCGACCCGTCCACGCATCGAACGAGACCAGATCGAGCAATCGCCATCCGGTGAGCGCCCCGACAGCCACTCCTACGGTGATCAGCAGTGAGGCGGGACCCCACCAGTGCCACCACGCCGTCAGCGCCACCAGGGCCAGGCTGGTCCGCCAGTGCGTGATGACCTGGCGTAGCGCCCACACCACGGCTTTGATCAGCATCCACACCGTGATGAGCACCACTGCGGCTGCGGCCAGCGCTTCGGCGATTTTGATGAGTGCCCGGCCGAGCCTGGCCAAAAGCCACACCACCACGCCGAGTGCGCCACCACCGGCGATCAGCATCGCGATCGTCCGCGCGTCCATCACCGGTTACCCCTAGCGAGTGCCAGCCGGGCCGGGGAACTCTTTTGGGTATTGCGGGATAGCGCGGTGATAACGCCGTGTTCTATCCTTCTCACTGTTCACTCCTGTGTCGGGTGGACAGCGCAGAAGCGGAAGAGGTTGGTAGCCAGATATCCGCTTCTGCGCGTAGGCAGTTGTTTTTCGGCATGAGGGCGCGTGGCATTACCGCGTCATCCAGGCGCGTGAGAAATGCCTTCTGTTTCTTGTGTGATGTGTTTATCGCAGGCTGCGGCAGCCTCCGCAGAGCCGGTCAGCTGGGAGATACGCCCTACTGCTGCAGCGTCGGCATGTTTGCCACGTCAGCCGCGCACTGGTCTTCCATCGCCAGCCAGGCCACAGCCGTCGCGCCCACTTGGTCAGCGGACGCCACCATGCGCCGCCCCGCGTCACCGTCCACCTCCCTTCCCGGTGAATCTCGCTTTCACCGTTCGGCTAATCGTCGAGTCCCAGGTTCCGGATACGGGTCTCGATTTCCTTGGCGTGGGCTCGTTCCCGCTGTGCCCAGTACATCGCCTCGCCATCGTGTCCGGGATCGGTCTTGGTGATCTGCTCGTAGACCTCCGCTGAGTGCTGGTAATACGACAGCCACACCGGCAACGCCGCCTTCTGACACGGCCGGATACGCACCAGCTCCTCATGCGCCTGCATCAACGTCCGTACCGGCATGGACTTCGCCGACGTGTTCACCGTCATCACTCCTCACCGGCTGTCGCGCGCTGCGACGAGATCTGCGCCTTGATGTCGTTCATGAGCTGGCGGGTGTGTTCGGCCATGTACAGCGCCTCGTGATGGTGACCTCGATCAATCTCCGCGACCTCGGCATACACCGCCGCCGACCGCTGGTAATACGCCAGCCAGTCCGGCAACGGCGCCTTCTGGAGCGGCCGGATACTGGCCACTACGTGATGCGCCTCGGCCAGGGTGCGCGGCTGCGCGTGGTGCGATGCTCCTTCCGGTGTTCTCATCGCTCACCCCCGGTATTGATGCCGTTACTGGGATCCAGGTCGGCCGCGATGCGCGCGGCCTCGCGGGCCAGCTCGCGGCAGAACCGAGCCAGCACCTGGGCACCTCCGCTGACGGTGGGCACGTCGATCACGACCCGTCCGGGGTCCATCGAGAGCACCAGCGAGGCCCAGCCGGGACCGATCTGCCGTACTCCGGCCTCCGCTTCCCGGCCGGGCGAGCAGGTCACGGTGAACGCCACGACCCCCACCGCCTCAGGCCGCTGCGGATCGGGCATCAGCCGACATGGCAGAGCCCGGTTTCGCGTGGGTGGCCTGACCGCCCCGGGGCTCGCCGACCTCGCGCATGCCGGTTGCCCGGACCACCCATGTGATCCACTTGGCTTGCCCGGACGCCTCGGCCCGTGGCTGTACGGTCAGCCCCTCCAGCACCACCGGGCGAAACGGCAGCCCATTCACGGCGCTCGGCGGTACCGGCTGCACTCGCGCGGCGATTTCCACGGTGATCGACTTGTCGCGGTCTTTCTCCGCTGAGGGATCGGCGATCGTGACTTTGAACAGCGGCAACCCGCTCGCCTCATCGATCCGGGGCCGGACCGGCCGGTTACGTGCCTTGTCCTCCGGATACTGGTACTCACTCAGCGCGGTGATCGCT
This sequence comes from Pseudonocardiaceae bacterium, assembly GCA_035712045.1. Taxonomy (GTDB): domain Bacteria; phylum Actinomycetota; class Actinomycetes; order Mycobacteriales; family Pseudonocardiaceae. The sequence continues at coordinate 1,331 of DASTBN010000104.1, read as the reverse complement.
CCGATGACGTACGCGCCCTGTGGGAACAGCTCGTCGAAGCCGATCGGGAACCGCTTGCCGTAAGGAACGGCCATCCTTATCTCCTCTGCTACGTGTAGACTACTGGCTCAAGCCAGTACTGGCTTGAGCCAGTTAAGCACACGAGCTGTTACTCGTCAAGCAACTGGCTTAAACCAGTTGTAGACTGGGTGGCATGGGCCTGGACGCAGCAGCCGAGCAGCGGCTACCGAGTCGCCGGATCGCCGACGCGGTGCGCGGCTTGATCACCTCAGGGGAGCTAGCCCCGGGAGACAAGCTGCCCTCCGAGCGGGAACTCGCCCGGCGCTTCAGCACTGCCCGCAACACCGCCCGGGAAGCCATCCGCCTGCTCACCGAGGAAGGCCTCGTCACCGCCCAGCACGGCAGGGGCGTGTTCGTCCGGGAGAAGCAGCGCATGTTCCGATGGGGCAGCGAGCGGTACTCCCGCCGGACCTACCGCGAGACCGGGCTAACACCGTTCCGCCTGGAGATGACACGCCAGGGCAAAACAGCCCGGGTCGAGGTGACCTCGATCGAACGAATCACCCCGCCGTTCGACGTGGCCGAACGCCTCATGGCCTCACCAGAGGAACCCTCAGCACTACGCCGGTGCAACACCTACTACGCCGACGACGAGCCGCTCCAGGTCGTCACCACCTACATCCGCTGGGCCGACGCCGAAGGCACCGAACTACTCCAGCCCCGCACCGGACCCGGCGGCATCTATGGGCGCCTGGAAGAACGCGGCTACCTGATGACCAGCGGGCAAGACGAGATCCTCGCCCGGATGGCCAGCCACGACGAAGCCACAACGCTCGATCTGCCACCCGGCGTACCCGTCCTCGACGTCCTGCACACCAGCTTCGACCAGGACGGCCAGCCGTTCGAGGTGTCGCGGTTCGTGCACCGCGCCGACCGCGCCGGGCTCGTCTACCACTTCCCCGTCGAAGGCTGACAATCACGCGACGCGATCCCCAGCACGAAGGCGAAGCGGTCCCTGAACTCCACCCGCTCGCCCGGATGACGCCGCCGGATCTCCTCCACCCCAGCGGATACCTCGTCATCGTCGAAAGTCGATAGCAACGACATGTAGCGGTCGCGCACCATCGCCAGATACCGCTCGGTAGTGAACGTCAAGGGGAACTCGTCATAGGACAGCTCCACCACGAGACCTGCCTCGCGCATCGCCGTGGCGATCGCCTCCGGATCAGGCTGCAGCTCAGTGAACCGGTCATGCGCCGCCTGAAACAGCGGGTAGTCAATCACCGTCGGCAACATCACGATAAGCAGACGACCCCCACAAGCCAGCAGCC
>DASTBN010000103.1:0-3299 GCA_035712045.1 Pseudonocardiaceae bacterium | reverse complement strand
ACCTGGTGGGCCCCTTGGGCTCAGGTGGTACCGGACTGGCTGAAGACCTTCGTCGGCCTCGAGGGCCTGGCGCAGAGCGAGTTCGTGTTCGAGCCGATCATCATCCCGGGCCTGCTGCAAACCGAGAACTACGCCGCCGCGGTGACGGCCAATACACCGCGGGTGCGCGCCGATCACAGTGACCGGTTCGTCGGCTTCCGGATCGCCCGGACCCGCCGGCTCACCGATCCCCATCGCCCGCTCACGATTCACGCCGTCCTCACCGAAGGCGCATTGCGACTCGCGATAGGTGACAAGGAATTGCGTCAGGAACAGCTGCGGCACCTGCTGGCACTCGCCGAATTACCGACGGTCACTATTCAGGTGATCCGGCCCGAAGACGGCCCGCACACGGCGCTGACCGGCCAGTTCGTGGTGCTCGGCTTCGAGACGGTGCGTTCCATCGGGTACGTCGAGCTGCATGACGGAGCCGTGTATCTACAAGATGACGACCAAGTGCGGACGTATAAGATGGTCGCGGACGACCTGCGACGGGCCGCGCTCGGCCCCGAGCCTTCGATCGCCCTCATCCAATCGATGTTGAATTAGTGAATCTGGGAGACACACCGTGGCCATCCCATGCCCTGCTATCAACCCTATCAGCCACTGGCGTACCAGCAGTTTCAGTGGCAACAATGGAACCTGTGTGGAGGTCGCCGCGCTGCCTGATGGGTCTGTCGCGGTACGGAACAGCAACCATCCAGGCGATGGGGTGGTGCTGTTCACCCGCGCTGAGATGCGCGCTTGGATCAGCGGCGTCAAAGTGGGTGAGTTCGACGATCTAACCTGAGGAGCGCATGACCTACGGACTACGCCTGTCCACCGGCGAACTCGCCCGCTACCGGATGATGGCCGATCGTGCCGGGCTCAGGAGGGCGAGCTGTGGACGCTGGCGGGCCTGTGCCCCGGCGCCCGCGTGGCCGACTGCGTGTCGGGCGGCGGCTGGCTCACCTGGGACGCTCAGCGGGCCTGACCGTCGAGGCATTCCGGGGTTGGTTCGAGATCATGGATCTGCCACCAGGCGCCCCGCCGGGGCGCACTAGCGAGACGCCCATCTAGCCGCGGCTGGCGCGAGGACGTGCCGCGTACCGTGGGGCCGTGTGAAAAGGCTTTCCCGGCGCCGGGTACTCGGGCTGGCCGCACAGAGCGCCACTCTCGCCGGGGCCATCACCACTGGCCTGCGCGGGAGCGCCGCCACCGCACTACCCGTCGCCATAACACTGCCCTCCACCGTAACGCTGCCCTTGGCCGTAACACTGCCCTCCGCCCCGGCCCGGCCGCCCGTCCGCCAGGTTCACGGAATCCTGCCTGGCGCGCCGGACAACCTGATCGCGCTGACGATCGATGACGGGCCGGATCCCCGGTGGACACCCCAGGTGCTGGACCTGCTGCGCCTGCACGGAGTCCAGGCGACGTTCTCGCTGATCGGCATACGAGCGCGGGCTCACCCAGATCTCGCGAGACGGATCACCGCTGACGGTCACGCCATCTGCAACCACAGCATGACCCATCCCCAGCCTTTCGCACGGCGCCCGGCGGAGGCGATCCTTCAGCAGATCACGGACGCCCAGTCCGCGATCGCCGATGCCGGTGGGCAGAAGCCGACGCTGTTCCGGGCACCTGGCGGGAGCTGGAGCCCCGTGGTGCTCGCGGCGGTGGCCAGCCTCCGGCTGGTACCGCTGGGCTGGAACATCGATCCCAGAGACTGGTCTCGTCCCGGCGCCGAGATGATCACCAGGACGCTCCTGGCCGCCCAGGGCGGGGATATCCTGCTCTGCCATGACGGCGGCGGTGATCGCAGGCAAACTCTTGAGGCACTACGCTCCGTGCTGCCCGCTCTCACCAGTCGCGGCCTCCGGTTCGCCGCCCTCTAGCTGCGGAATCCGGTTCGGGCGCGACACGCTCCGCGCGATTTTCCGCTGGAGGGTAACGGAACGTGGCATCGTAGCGCTATGTGAGAGAGCACCTTAGTTTCCGATCGGTGGGGGGATTCGTGCCCAGTCTGCGTCACACGGTGATCGCTCTCGCGGCCAGCGCCGGGATTGTCCTGGTGCTCGCCGGCCTCAACGGGGCGTACCTGAACTTGCTGACCGCCCCGGCGTCTGGTCAGCCCATACCAGTGGATAATCCCGCGACCAGGCGGCCTCCTGTGCCACTGGTCCCCGCGGTGACGCCTGAGCCGCCCGCCGCGCAGGATCCGCCTCTGGACGCGGCCGCGCCAGCCGCCGGGGATCTTCCCTCCACCGGCTCACACCCAGTGCCCGTCAGTCATGGGCCAGTGACCCGCCCCGCAAGCTACCGGGTCCCGGCCGTGCGGCAGCCTGTCCCAGTCATACCCACCCCTGTCACGTCCGGGCCCGCGCCCAGGAACCCCGAGCCAGCACATCAGGAAATCCCTGAGCCACCCGCGCCACCATTAACGGCCACCCGGGGCAGCACCTCGCGGACGGTGAATACCGAACCATGTTCCTGTGATGGCCACATGCGGAGAGTGCCGACTCACTGGGACCCTCCCCAGAGCTGAGTCAAGAAAATCCGATGTTACGCGGACAGAACAGTGAATCTCGGTCCGTGACATGCCAGTGTAACGTGACACGCTTAGTCTTTGCGCCGTGAAACGACGCGCGAAGATTGTGTGCACGCTCGGGCCGGTGACCTCGACTCCGGAGAAGATCCGGGAGCTGGTGGCAGCCGGTATGGATGTCGCCCGTCTCAACTTCAGCCACGGCAGCCACGCTGAGCATGCCCGGGTCTATCAGATGGTCCGGGAGGCCAGCGACGAGTCGGGTCGGGCCGTGGGAATCCTGGCTGACCTGCAAGGACCGAAGATCCGGCTAGGCCGGTTCGCGGCCGGATCGGTGCACTGGCACTCGGGCGATGAGGTGCGGGTGACAGTGGAAGACGTCCCGGGCACTCATGACCGGGTTTCCACGACCTATCCAGGCCTGGCCGCCGACGCGCGGGTGGGCGATTCCTTACTAGTGGATGACGGCAAGATCGCTTTGGTGGCCCGGAAGGTGACCGACACAGAAGTGATCTGTGAGGTCATCGAGGGCGGGGTGGTCAGCGACAACAAGGGCTTGTCCCTGCCGGGCATGAATGTGTCCGTCCCAGCGCTCTCCGAGAAAGACATCGCGGATCTGACTTTCGCGCTGGGTTTGCGGGTGGACATGATCGCGCTATCTTTCGTGCGCTCGCCCGCGGATATCGACCAGGTGCACCGGACGATGGACGGCGTCGGCGGGGACCGGCTGCCCGTG
>DASTBN010000102.1:0-4119 GCA_035712045.1 Pseudonocardiaceae bacterium | reverse complement strand
GTAACCACGTCACTCTCGGCGGGCCGAAACCGGAGGACAGCCCGCTGCTGCGCCGCCCCGACCTGCTGCGCAGCCTGATCACCTACTGGCAGCACCACCCGTCGCTGTCCTATCTGTTCTCCGGCCGCTTCATCGGCCCGACCAGCCAGGCACCCCGGGTCGATGAGGGGCGTGACCAGGCGCTGTACGAGCTGGAGATCGCCTTCTCCGAGCTGGAACGCCACGGTGACGACACCCATCCGTGGCTGCCGGACCGGCTGCTGCGCCACCTGCTGGTCGATATCACCGGCAACACCCACCGCGCGGAGTTCTGCATCGACAAGCTGTTCAGCCCGGCCGGGGAACGGGGCCGGTTAGGGCTGGTCGAGCTGCGCGCGTTCGAGATGCCCCCGCACCCGGAGATGGCGCTGGTGCAGGCGCTGCTGGTGCGGGCCCTGGTGGCGCGGTTCTGGAACGAGCCGTACACGGGGAAGCTGGTGCGCTGGGACACCGAGCTGCACGACCGGTTCATGCTGCCCGCCTACGTGGAAGCCGACATCGCGGAGGTCACCGAGGACCTGCGCCGGCATGGCTACCCGTTCGAGCAGGCCTGGCTGGCGCCATTCCTGGAGTTCCGGTTCCCGCTGATCGGGTCGGTGCGGGTAGCCGGGGCGACCATCGAGCTGCGCGGCGCGATCGAACCGTGGCCGGTTCTGGGTGAGGAGGTCTCAGCGACCGCGCCCGCCCGCTACGTCGACTCCTCCATCGAGCGGATGCAGGTGCGCGTCAGCGGCATGACTCCCGGCCGGCATCTGGTGACCTGCAACGGCGTCGTCCTGCCGCTGCGGGCCGTGGACCCCCGGGGCGGGAGCCGGGGTGAATACGTGGCCGGGGTGCGCTACCGGGCCTGGCAGCCGCATTCCGCGCTGCACCCGACGATCGGGGTGGACAGCCCGCTGGTGTTCGACCTGATGGACCGCTGGAACAACCGCTCCCTCGGCGGCTGCACCTACCACGTCTCGCATCCCGGGGGTTTGAGTTACGAGCGGTTCCCGGTCAACGCCACCGAAGCCGAGACCCGCCGCGCCAGCCGGTTCCTCGGGGACGGCCATACCCAAGGACCCATCGACACAGCTACACTGCCAGCACCTACCGGGGGGGAGTACCCATACACCCTGGACCTGCGGCAAATCCGCGGGCCGGGGCTAGCCAGCTCAGTGACCGCAGAGTGAGACTGATGTGCCGCCAGAGCCGACGACCAGCACCCCGATCGGCCCGCTCGCCAGCTACCAGCCGCTACCAGCCGTGCACGACGAGATGGTCACGGGCGATGGCGAGCTGCGTGAATCCTGGGCGCACGTAGGCCGGGTCCTCGATGGTCTCGGTGGCCTGGAGCTGACCCGGCGCCGGGCGGAAGCGGCCCGTCTGCTCGCCAACGACGGCGTCACTTATCACGTCTCCGCCAGCGTGACCGGCACCGGGCAGCGCTGGGAGCTGGACCCGGTTCCGGTGCTGATGACCAGCGAGCAGTGGGCTGGGGTCGAGCGCGGCGTCATCCAGCGCGCGGAGCTGCTGAATCTGATCCTGACCGACCTGTATGGCCCCCGCGAGCTGCTGCGGCGGCGCCTGATACCCCCTGAACTGATCTTCGGCCACCCCGGTTTCCTGCGGCAATGCGACCAGATCCGGATCCCCGGCTCGCAGCAGCTGTTCGGGTGCGCCACCGACCTGGCCCGGGACGCCACCGGGAAGTACTGGGTGCTCTCCGACCGTACCCAGGCGCCATCGGGTGCGGGGTACGCGCTGGAGAACCGCGTGGTCGTCTCCCGGGTGTTCCCCAGCATGCACCGCGACGCCCAGGTGCACCGGCTCGCGCCGTTCTTCCGCACCCTGCGCTCCGCGCTGCGGGCCGCCGCGCCACCGTCGGTAGCGGAGCCCCGGATCGTGGTGCTGACCCCCGGCCCGTGGAGCGAGACCGCGTTCGAGCACGCGTTCCTCGCCTCCTCCCTGGGCTACCCGCTGGTGGAGGGCGCGGACCTGACCGTGCGCGAGGGCCAGGTGTGGATGCGCTCGCTGAGGCGGCTGGAACCGGTGGATGTGATCCTGCGCCGGGTCGACAGCTCCTACTGCGACCCGCTGGAGCTGCGCTCCGGATCCCGGCTGGGGGTGCCCGGCCTGGTGGAGGCGTGCCGGCTGGGCACAGTGTCGGTGGTGAACACCCTCGGCAGCGGGATCCTGGAAAACCCGGGCCTGCTGCCGCAGCTGCCGCAGCTGTGCGAGCACCTGCTCGGCGAGCCGCTCGCGCTGGACTCGGTGCCGACCTGGTGGTGCGGCGAGCCGAAGGGCCGGGCGCACGTCCTCACCCGGCTGAGCCGCATGGTGGTGAAATCGATCGCGCGGGAAGGAAGCGGGCCGATAGGAGCTGGGGAAACCCTGCTTGGCTGGGAACTCAGCGCCCTTCAGCGCGAGGAGCTGCGCCACCGGATCAAGGCCCGCCCGCACCACTGGGTCGGCCAGGCCCGGCTGGACCTGGGCACGGTGCCCGCGCTCAGCGGGGAGCATCTGGTGCCCCGCCGGGCGGTGCTACGGGCGTTCCTGGTCGCCCAGCGCGACTCCTACGTGGCGATGCCCGGTGGCCTGGCCCGGGTCGCCGCCAACCCCGGCAACGCGTTCATGACCAGCTACGCTGGCGCGCTGAGCAAGGACATCTGGGTACTGGCCTCTGAACCCGAGGAACTCGCCGGCTTCTGGCTCAAACCCGCGGCGCCGGTCTTCCGGGAACGCGCGATGTCCTCCCGGGCCGCCGAGAACCTGTTCTGGCTGGGCCGCTACGCCGAGCGGGCCGAAGCCGTCGCCCGGCTGCTGCGCGTGGTGGGTGACCGGCGCAACGACTTCCCGGACGGGATCAACCCAGCGGGCACCGCCTGCCTGAGGTGCCTGCTCACCGCGCTGGCCGAGGTCACCGGTTCCGATCCGGATCCCGGCGCGGACACCGAGGCCGAGCTCCGGGCGCTGACGATCGACGTGAAACGGCCGGGCTCGCTGGCCTTCGCCGTGCGCTGCCTGCGCGATGCCGCCTATCCCGTGCGTGACCAGCTCTCCAACGACACGTGGCTGATCATCGGGGCACTCGAGCGGGAGCTGCTGGAACCCGCTGAGCCTTCCGGGGCCGGTGTCACCATGGCCCCCGGGACACTGCCCCGGGTGCTGACCAGTCTGCTCGCGCTCGGTGGCCTGGCCGCCGACAGCATGGTGCGCGACGATGGCTGGCGGCTCATGGACGCCGGGCGGCGCCTGGAGCGGGCGGTGCAGGCCTGCGCGCTGCTGCGTTCCACGGTCGCCGTTACCCACGACACCGCCACCGACAGCCTGCTGATGGAATCGGTGCTCACCGTGCTGGAGAGCATCATCACCTACCGCCGCCGCTACCGCTCGCACGCGCAGCTGGCGACCCTGCTGGATCTGCTGCTGCTCGACCCTGACAACCCCCGCTCAGTCGCCTACCAGATCGACCGGCTCAGCGAAAACGTCACCGCCGTCGCCCGCAGGGACGGCTCCGGGCGCCTGAGCGGCCCCGAGCGGATCGTGCTCGAGGCCTCCACAGCGCTGCGCCTGAGCGACATCACCCCGATGATCGCGGTGGACGATGGCCGGCACAGGCCCGGCATTGAGGCCTTCCTCGACCATCTCGTCCGGCTGCTGGAACGGGCCAGTGACGCGCTCGACGCCGCGCACTTCACCCACCTGCCCCCGCAGCTACCGCTGCCCACCCGCGAGCCACCCCCGGCGAGCCCGGATCCCGATCCGCACCTGCGGCTGGTGTGATCAGCCGTGGCGTACGAGGTCACCCACCGCACCGAGTACCGCTACTCCGCCCCGGTGTCCTCCAGCTTCGGTGAGATCGTCATGCTCCCCCGGGATGCGCCCGGCCAGGTGTGCCTGCGCAGCCAGCTCACCATCGACCCGCAGCCGCACGACCTGCGGGAGCGTCTCGACTTCTTCGGTAACCGGACCGCCTACTTCGCCGTCCTGGCCCCGCACACCCGGCTCTCGGTCACCGCCATGAGCCTGGTCCGGGTCAGCGGGCGGCTGCCTTCCGGGATCGGCACCGTCGGGATCGGCACGGCCCCGTGGGAGCGG
>DASTBN010000101.1:0-8156 GCA_035712045.1 Pseudonocardiaceae bacterium | reverse complement strand
CCGCTGCCCACACCCCAGCGCCCGCACCCCATCCCAGCTGAACTCAAACCCCCACCCATCCCCCATCGGCACGGGCCCCGCCACCGGCACCATCGGCCGCACCAGTTCGGACATGGTCCAGAAGGCGCCTTAGTGGCGCGGGTGAGCGGGTTTTTCGGTGGAGTCGCGCTGGGCGGGGACATTCACCGGTTTGCTGGTGCGGGCGGCTTTGGCGGCCTCTACAGAGGCCGCCAGGGCGGTGAGGAGGTCGGTGGAGGGGGCCGTGCCGGCTGGGGCGGGTTTCGGGGGAGGCGTGGTGCCGGTGGTCTTGGCCTCGATGACGGACAGTAGCGCCTCGCGGTAGCCGTCGTGGTACTGCTCGGGAGTGAAGTCGCTGGCCATCGCCTCGATGAGGGTGTCGGCCATGGTCAGCTCGACCTCGCTGACGGCGACCTCCCGGTCGAGCACATCGAACTGGGCCTTGCGGACCTCATCGGGCCAGACCATGGTCTGCAGCGCGAGGACCTCGCCCCGGGGGCGCAGCACCGCCAGGGATTCCTTGTTCCGCACCGCGATCTTCGCGAGGCCCACCCGGTTCGAGCGCTCCAGCGCGGCGCGCAGGAGCTCGTAGGGCTTGCGGCCAGACGGCTCTGGCTCCAGGTAGTAGCCGCGGGCCAGCGCGAGCGGGTCGATCTGGTCGGCTGGCACGAACGCGACCAGCTCCACGGTTTTCGTGGTGGGTAAGGGGAGCCCGGCGAAATCCTCATCAGTGAGCAGCACGGTCTCACCGGAGGGCAGCTCATAACCCTTCGCCAGGTCGGCGTAGGCGACCTCCTCGCCGCACACCTCACACACCCGGCGGTAGTGCACCCGCCCGGCGTCGGTTTCGTGTACCTGGTGAAAGGACACGTCACGGTCCTCGGTCGCCGAGTACAGCCGGACCGGGATGCTGACCATCCCGAACGCCAGTGCGCCCTTCCATATCGCCCGCATGCCACCACATTGCGACACTCTGACCCGGATGTCCACCCAGAGCCCCCCGCTGGGGCGTACCGTGATGTGGTTTAGGTAGTTCGAGGGAGAGGGTTCGGCGTGGCCGTCGGCTTCCTTCTGGTCGTGCTGATCGCGGTCGTAGGCCTCGGAGCGCTGTGGCTGGCCTCCGGTGTCCGGGTGGTCAGCCAGTTCGAGCGGGGTGTGGTCTTCCGGTTCGGCCGGGTCCAGTCGGCACCCCGGCAGCCGGGCCTGACCTGGATCATCCCCGGGGTGGAGCAGCTCCGCAAGGTCAACATGCAGATCATCACCATGCCGGTGCCCGCGCAGGACGGCATCACCCGGGACAACGTCTCGGTGCGGGTCGACGCGGTGGTGTATTTCCAGGTAAGCGACCCGGTCAAGGTCGTCGTCGACGTTCAGGACTACCTGCAGGCCGTCTCCCAGGTCGCCCAGACCTCGCTGCGCTCGATCATCGGCAAGAGCGATCTGGATGACCTGCTGTCCAACCGGGAGCGGCTCAACGAAGGGCTGGAATTGCTGATCGACAGCCCGGCGCTGCGCTGGGGGGTGCAGATCGACCGGGTGGAGATCAAAGACGTCGCGCTGCCCGAGTCGATGAAACGCTCGATGTCCCGCCAGGCCGAAGCCGAGCGGGACCGCCGGGCCCGGGTGATCAGCGCCGACGGCGAGCTGCAGGCCTCCGAGAAACTGGCCCAGGCCGCCGCCGTGATGTCCCAGACCCCCGCAGCCCTGCAGCTGCGCCTGCTCGAAACCGTCGTCCAGGTCGCCTCCGAGAAGAACTCCATGCTCGTCCTCCCCTTCCCCGTCGAGCTCCTGCGCTTCCTCGACGCCATGACTCCCCGCGAGGCGCCCGGCCCGCGGTCAGCGGACCGCGATCGCGGTGACACCGGTGGTGGTGCCCAGGTAGACGTGGCTGCCAGCGAGGGTGGGCGAGGCGAAGTGCGGCAGCTCACCCACCTGGATCTGGGCGCGGGGGGCGCCGGTGGCGGGGTCGAGAGCGTAGAGGACACCGGCGTCGGTGCTGACCACCCAGACCACGCCGCCGCCGACCACCGGGGACCCGTCGGCGGGCACCGGCGCCTTCCACCGGACTGAGAGCCCATCGGCGGGGGTGAGGTTCACCGCGCGGGTGCCATCGGGGCACGGCAGGTAGACCGTCGAGCCGGACACCGCGGGACCGCCGAAAGCCGTGCAGATCGGCGCGCGGGTGAGCTGGCCGCCGATGCCGCCCAGGCGCGCGGCATCCAGCAGGTAACCGACACCGCGCTTGCCCACGCTGAGCACTCTGTTCCCGACCACCGCGGGGGCCATCGACCCCAGATCAGCGTCGGCGGCGTTGTCGGCCGCCCACAGCGCCGGGCTGAAGCTATCCGCCAGGGTGAGCGTCGGGGTCAGGGCGAGGACCGAGTCACTGTGATCGTAGTTCTGGGTGGACTCGCCGTTACCTACCGCGTAGTACAGCCGCCCGTTGTGGACGGCACCGCCACCCGGCGCCCAGATCCCGGCTTCCCGGGTGGTCGGCACGGCGTAGCCGCGCAGCGGGCCGGTGCCGGTGGTGGGGGCGGCGATCACCGAGCCGAAGTAGTTGCCGCAGTCACCGAATAGCCCGCCGTAGGCGACGTACACCCAGCCATCGTGCACAGTCAGCGCGGCCCGCTGCTGGTGAGCGATCTCGTCACCCTTCGGGGGCGGCAGGGGACGGCGCAGCAGCACCGCGCCGGTGGCCAGGTCCACTCCGGCCAGCGTATGCCGGCCACCCCCGGTTTCGGTGACGACGAAGACCAGCCCAGTCGCCTCGTCGTAGGCTGGGGTGCCGGTGATCCCGAGCGGGTCAATATTGCCGCAGGGCAGATCTGTGCCCTTCATGGGCGCGCCCAGCGGCGCCGACCACAGCATATGCCCGTCAGTGGCGGAGAGGGCGTACACCGTGTTGTGCTCGGTGGCCGCGATCACTATCTCGCCGATCACCAGCGGCTGCCCGTACACCGCGCCATCCAGCGGTTCCTGCCACTCACGGCGCAAGGCGGCCAGCGGGGGGAACTGGCTGGCGAGGCCGGTGCGTGCGTTGTCGTGGTGGTATGTCGGCCAGTCGCCGGGCCCAACCCGGGCGGGCGGGGCCGCTCCCGGGGGGCGGGTACTGCTCACCGCGGGTTGCGCAGGGGGCGCGGCGATGGGGGCCGAGCATCCAGCCGCGGCGGCGGCGAGCACGGCGGCGATGACGGCTCTCATAATGTGCCAGTGTGAATCAAAGCAGATGATCTTTCGCGATTGGGCCGAACAGCCCTCGCGGAGGTCTCGGTCTCCACCGGAGGCTATACGGGAGCATCAAGACAACCACAGCACAGGAGGCTGGTATGGCGGGGTTCGTCCAGATCGTGGAGTTCAAGACATCCCGGATCGACGAGGTGGAAGCGCTCGCCGACGCGAACCAGCCGCCGGCCGACCACACCGTTCGCCGGATCACGGTGACCGCGGACCGGGACCGCCCCGGCTATTACTTGACCATCGTCGAATTCGACTCATACGAATCAGCCATGGAGAACTCCAACCGGCCGGAAACTAGTGAGTTCGCGGCCACGATGGCCAAGCTGTGCGACGGCCCGCCCACGTTCTACAACCTGGACGTGTACCGCGTGATAGAGCCTTAGATCCTGGCCAGTCCCGGCATGACCCGCTGGGCGATCTGCTCGGCGAACTCGACCGGGTGGCGATCTGGCATGACCTGCACCTCGGTGACACCCAGGTCGGCGTACCGCTGGACGTCGGCGAGAAACTCGTCGGTGCCGGTTTCACAGCTTCTCCCGGCCGGTCGGCGACACGCTGAACCATAACCCACTGACCGAACTCATCTCCTCGGCCACCCCGAGGAGAGCTACCTCAGCTGACCCGGCAATCCGGTCCGCGAGCCTCACCGTCTTCGCCGGTCCGCTGCTTTGAGTCAAACACACGCCGCCTGAAGCGGTAACGAGCCTCGTTCATCTTGGCGGGGCTGTAGAATCTTCGAGCCCAGTATGAATCTGGCATCGCTAGCCGGATCGCACCGACGATCCAGAAGATCGGGAAAATCCAGCCGATAGCGAAAAATCCCCACTTCCCCTTCATCGCGGTCGGGACCATGAAGGGCGACAAAACCAAGCCTCGCGCCAGCAGTATCAGGATAAGGTACACCGGGGATAAAGAATCGTTATCGCTCGCGGCGCCCACCAGTTGAGCGTCAATCATTCCAAACAAGTTCCGCCCTCGCTTTCGAGAATTGGCCGCGAGACTGGAAGCTACCGAGACGTTCCGGGACCCCTCCCGAAGAACGACGTCAGCGGGTGATTTCAAGCCTCCGAACGCCCTCGGCCGAGCGCCCACGGGGGACTGCGGGGGGACACCCTGCACCGCTCGGCGTCTCCTGAGCGTGCCCGAAGGTGTGGCGGTGGGCAGATCCGCACGCATCCACAATGACACGAGCCCATAGACTCGCGGGGATAGTGAGGAGCAATAGATTCAGGAGGACATCGCGATGGTGTTCGCGGGAACGGCATCGGCACAGCAAGCGCCAAGCCACACCAGCCTCGTGGCGAACGCAACGCGGCTGTTTCCGTGTCCCTTCGGCACCCCACACCGGTCCGCCCCCCTGAACCCCGACGCGCCATCCGCGACCGCTGGCCTGGGTGAAAGGCCCGCCTGACGGAGGGACCTGTGCGCGCTGGTCAGCTGATCGCGGGCCGGTACCGGCTGGAAGAGGAGGTCGGCTCCGGGGGCATGGGCGTGGTCTGGCGTGCCCTCGACCAGCGGGAGGGCCAGGACGTCGCGCTCAAGCGCGCCGCCCGGGGAACCGGCACGGATGGTGAGCGCACCCGGCGGCGGCTGCGGCGCGAAGCCCAGATTGTGGCGGGGCTGCACCACCCGCACATCGTGGCGTTCCTCGATGAGGTGGCCGAGGGCCCGGAGCACTGGCTGGTCATGGAGTACGTGCCCTCCCAGAGCCTGGCGCGAATGCTGGAGCGGACCGGTCCGCTGCGCCCGCACCATGCGACGCACATCGGCGCGCAGATCGCCGGCGCGCTGGAGGCGGTGCACGCGCGGGGCATCGTGCACCGGGACGTCAAGCCGGGCAACATCCTGGTCACAGCTGACGGGATCGCGAAACTGACGGACTTCGGAATCTCCCGTCCCATCTGCGGCGACGTGACAGTGACCGATGCCGCCGTGATCAGCGGGACCGTCGCGTTCCTCGCCCCCGAGATCGCCGACGGGGCCGAACCCACACCGGCATCGGACGTCTTCGCACTCGGCGCCAGCGTGTACACGGCGGTCGAGGGCACCCCGCCGTTCGGCACCTCGGACAACCCCTTGATCGTGCTGCGCCGGGCCGCCGCTGGCGAGGTTCGGCCAGCGCGCCAGGCTGGGCCGCTGGCCCCAGTACTGGGCGCGCTGCTGCGACCCGATCCGGCGCAGCGGCCCGACGCGGCCGGGGCCCGGCAGCTGCTTGGCGATCTCCTGAGTACTCTGACCAGTACCGAAGGACCCTTACGATGGCCGGTGAGCCGCCCACGCCGGGCACGGCGCCGGGCCCTGGCGCTCACCGGCACGTGTGTGGCCGCGCTGCTGGTGGGCGCTGGCGTTCTGGTGTTCCAGCAGGGGTGGGTCGCCCGGGATGGGACGGGGCCCGTTCTCGGCGATCCGCGGACCGCCGACCCGTGCTCCTTGATCGACCCCGCTGCCCTCGCCCGGTTCGGACCGGCCATCCGGACGCCCGCCTACGGCAACTTCAATCGATGTGACGTCCTGGTGATCTCCAGCGGTGGCAATCCCCAGCACGATGTGGCGCTGGAGTTGGAGAAACCGGCATCCCCGAAAGGAAAGCTGGAGAGACGGGGAGAAATTCAGATCGACCGGGTGCCTGAGAAGAACGGCCAGTGCCAGCGGATCGTGCTGCTGGCCGACCACAACCGGATCGTGATCACCGCCAAACCGCTACCGCCTAACAGCACCAAACCGCTACCGCCTACCAGCCCGGGGAACCCGTGCGCCATGGCGGACGCGGCGGCTGACCACGTGATCGCCGCGCTCGGCGGCGGGGTGATTCCCCGGCGGAACCCGCCTGCCGACGCGGCGTCGCTGGCCGGGATGGACGCCTGCACGATGCTGGACTCCCCCTCGCTGATCCATGTGCTCGGCTCCGGTGTCCGCGCGCCGGAGGCTGGTTTCGGCAACTGGGTCTGCCGCTGGGGAGCCAGCACCAGCGACCTGTCGGTGGACCTGAGGTTCGATCGCAATGAACCCCGTGTCCCCAACGCGAAACTCGCCGGCCGGGACGCCTTTATCACGCCGGAACCCGGGGACTCGGACTGCGTCACGGAGGTTCTCAATCGGAAATCCCTTGACGCGAACAGCGCCGCGATCGACGAAGTGGTGATGGTCACCATCTCCGGCCCCCGGCCAATGGACCAGTTATGCGAGCCGGGACGCGAACTCGCGCAGGCCGCAGCGGCTAAACTGCGTCCACCTAGCTGAGGGGCCCACTTGGCTGAGGGGCGGGAGAAGCCGACATGGACGAGACAGATAGCCAGCTGCTCTCGGCGACGCACGCCAGCCTGGCTCTCGGAGTGCCGCCGTCGGTGCCTAACACGATCTTCGCGCTCGCCATCACCGGCGGCGTGGTGATCAAACCGAGGCAGGGACGCACCATCGTGTTCGGGCGCAACCGGCCGGATGTGCATGTGTGCGTGGGCGAGGACGACCCGCAGGTCAGCCGGCAGCATGGCCTGCTGACACATCACCGCGGCCAGTGGCGAGTCAGCAACACCGGGCGGCTGCCGCTGCGGCTACCCGGCGCCCGCCGAGTGTTTCCCGACGACGAGCCGGTGCCGCTCGGTGAGGGGTACACGCCGCTGTTCGTGGAGGGCAGCCGGGGGCGGGAACACCTGCTCGAGCTCTACGTGACCGGCTCTGACGGGCAGCGCCCGGCTTCCCGGCATGGCGACCCCACGCAGCCGCCGCGGGTATGGCGGCTGCGTGGTGACGAGCGGCTGGCCCTGATCGTGCTGGGTCAGCGTTATCTGCTCAACGACGCCCATCCGCGCCCGCTGTCCTGGCAGCAGGCCGCCGACCAGCTGGCCGAACTGCGGCCCGACGCCGGATGGGGGCCCAAACGGGTCGAGCGCATGGTCGCCGCGGTGCGGGCCCGGCTCTCCCAGGGAGGCGTCGCGGGACTGACCCGGGAGGAGGTGGGCGAGCCGATCGGCAACGCGCTCAACCACAACCTGCTGACCGAGCTCGTGCAGTCGACCACTCTCGTACCGCCCGACCTGGCCATCCTCGACGACTCCCGGGGAGAGTGACCTAGCTCGCTCCGTACGGTGTGGCTCTCAGCGAGAGGCAGGCGACCCGGTCGTCGCTGGACGCGGCCTGGGCCGTGCCCGGTGAGCTCTGCTGCTGGTCGTGCACCACGAGCGAGCCCGGTCCCCGGTCGGTGAACACGAACGGCACCTCGGCGTGCGAGGTGCCGGAGCCGGTGGAATCCGTGCGCACATCCAGCCAGATCTCGTTGGTGGGGTTAGCGTATTCGGGATTCGTCGAGGGCACGTAGGGCTTGGCGGGATCGATGGCGGGATCGATACGCTTCTGGAAACGCGGTCCTTCCCCGCCGGGCCCACCACCGCACGTGTTGACGTGCGCGATCACCGAAAACCCCCGGTTGGGTGCCAGCCCGGAAACGGACAGATCCGCGACAGTCGAGTCGCCTGACGGGTTCAGGGTGGCTTTCATATGCGCGCCGACGGGTGCCAGTGTCGGGTTGTACGTGACGGCCGGTGACGCCGCTGGAGCCGCGGCGAGCGTCCCGTCACCGCGAACCGCGAACGCGGCGTACCGATCGACACCGAGGCCCGAGTAGGCGCAGGCGCTGCTCAGCAGGAGGGCCGAGCCCGCCGCGACCACGGCCAGCGGCGCTCGCCAGCGAATCGTTCCATTTTTCGGATACTCTGAGTGATTTTGATCAGTCCACTGTGTTCCCCACATCCGAATATGATGCCTTATTCAGCGAGCTACGGACGAGAAGAGCCACCTAATCGATACTGAACCGTTTGGCCGGACCGCATCAGGAGCATCAGAAGCAGCTGACAAGCTCACGAAGCACTCCCGAGACCCGCGTCGGATCGGCGGAGTCGTAA
>DASTBN010000100.1:0-5924 GCA_035712045.1 Pseudonocardiaceae bacterium | reverse complement strand
AACCTCCTCGGCAGTAGGGATTAAGACAGCCCCACAGGCTAGCGCCCGGACGCGCGCGGCTCTGGCGTAGCCCGATTCAGCTATCGATGCCGACCAGGCCCATCACCTCGGCGCGCCAGTCCTGATAGGCGGCCTGAGATGCGGCGGCCGCTCTGGCCCGGTCCTCCAGATCCGGGTGGGGATGGCTGCCCTCGCCCGTGCCCAGCGCGTACTGCACGATCTCCTCGTCGCTGCGCAGGTTACTGACCACCTTCACGTCAACCTGCTTGGTGGCCAGCTCGGCTCGTGCGGCGTGCGCGAGCAGGTGCAGCAACGCCAGCCGGGAATGCTGGTCATCCGGGAACGACATCTCATCCGGTGTGTTGCCCGACACCAGCACCACGGTCGCGCCGGGGGCGAGCACCGGGAGCACCCGGTCCACCGCCCTGAAACGGGCCAACAGGCCAGCGGTGAGGAACGATCCCACCCGCGCCACAGCGGTGTCGCCATCGGGATGGATGGTCACCGGCAGCTGGATGTAAAAGTCCAGGCCATCGCCACCGGGCTCACCCGGCAGGGCGGCGAGGTCGGTGATGACCACAGGATCAGCACCGGCGTCGGTGAGGAGTTGAGAAAGCCGCTGCGCCCGCTCCGCGGATCCACTGAGCAGCCCGATGTGCCCCATTGACCATCCTCCAGTGCGTTCGCACCGATCGGTGGACCATGCGCCGGCCGATCTCCCTAGATTTTCATCGTAGGGGCGGACGCGAGCGCCTGGCGAGGATCGCGGGGAGTCGGGCTAGCGGGTCTCCCCCGAACGGCTTCCCCCAGAGGGCTGAGGGGCGTGGCTACGAGGTCGTGGCCTTCTCCTCGCCCTGCGGCATCCAGGCCGCGCTAGTGCTGACCGACTTGTTAACGGCCAGCATGCCCTTGAAGTACGCCCGTTGAATATCGAGCATCGCGTCGGCGCAGTCGAACGCGTCGTCCACTACTTTCTCGGCGGTCGGCACGCTAGGCGCTTCGGCATCCGTGGTCCCCGAGGGCTTGCCGTCCCGGATCGGGAACATGCCGAAGAACCGGTGCATCACGTCCGTCCAGAACTGCCAGTACGCCTCTTGGCCCCGGCGGGTCGCCGCCATGAGGGGGGTCTCGGTGGTGGTCATCGTCATCCCGTCCTTCGACAGTGGGCGTCGATCACCAAACTACGCAAGGTTGTTAACTATGTCAATCGCCACTGTCGACGAAGCTGCGATACACCCCGATCAAGGCTTCGCGCTGCGCATCGGTGAGCCGGGGATCGGCGCGGATGCTGTCCTCGGTGCTGGCCGGTGGCGGGGCCGGGCGTGCCCCAGGCGGTGCCCCAGACGGCGTCTCAGCCGATTTCTCAGCCGGGGCCCCGGTGGATGCGGCCTGCACCCAGCCCGCCTTGGCCAGCAGCTGTTCGGTGGTTAGCCCCAGCGCCTCCGCGATGGCCCGCAGCACCGTGAGCGAGGGCTGGTGCAGGCCGCGTTCGACCTGGCTGAGATAGGCGTTGGAGATCCGGGTCAGGGCCGCCATCTCGCGCAGGGAGAGATCGGCCAGCTGCCGCTGGGCGCGGATGAACGCGCCTAACGGCCCCAGCTGCGCCTGCCACGCGGGCGGCGCCTGGTCATCTGCACTCGCCATGGCTCACATCATCCCGCGCCGGGCCCGGGCATCACCGCTCGAGCACGTAACTGCCCGGAGCGGCGTCCAGCGGGGGATGCATCGTGGAGCCCACCGGAGGCGGGGTCCGCTGCTCGCCCGCCCGCTCAGCGATCCACGGCGTCCAATCCAGCCACCACGACGTGGCGACCTCACTGGCCTGTGCGCGCCATGTCCGCGGATCCTCGGGCAATGTCTCGGCCGAGGAAACCCAGTGCTTGGATTTCGGGTTCGGCGGGTTTACCACGCCGGCGATATGACCGGAATTGGAGAGCATGAATCGCACGGTGCCGCCCATCAGCCTGGCCCCGGCGTACACCGCCTTCCACAATGCGATGTGGTCCCGCTCAGCGGAGACGAAATAGCTGTCCTGGCTGATCCGGCTCAGGTCCAGCCGTTCACCGGCGAGCTCGAGCTCACCTTTCGCCAGCCGGTTCTCCAGGTAAAGCCGCCGCAGGTACTCGGTGTGCATGGCGGCGGGCATCCGGGTGGAGTCGGCGTTCCAGCTCAGCATGTCGAACGGCGCCGGCTCCTCGCCCAGCAGCCAGTCGTTGACCACGTAGTTCCACACCAGGTCCCGGCCCCGCAGCAGGTTGAACGTGGTAGCCATGCTGTCCGCGGGAAGGTATCCCGTGCGGGACATCACGCTCTCCAGGCGGGCGATCGTGGTGCCGTCGGTGAACACGCCAAGATCACCGGGCAGGGTGAAGTCGAGCAGGGTGTTCAGCAGGGTCAGTGAGGCGACCCGGCTTTCCCCTCGCGCGGCCAGCCAGGCCGCCAGCGCGGCGGCCATGGTGCCGCCCAGGCACAGCGCCACCACGTTCGTCCGCTCGGCCCCGGTGATCTCCTCGACCACTTCCAGCGCGGCCAGCGGCCCCTCCCGCAGGTAGTCGCTCATGGAGAGCCCGGCCAGGGTAGCGTCCGGATTCCGATAACTGATCATGAAGCAGGTGTGCCCGTGCCGCACAGCCCATTCCACCAGGCTTTTTCCCGGCGCGAGATCCATGATGTAGTACTTGTTGATCCAGGGCGGGCTGAACAGCAGCGGCACCTCGTGCACCGTCTCGGTCTGCGGCTGGTACTGGATGAGCTCGATCAGCCGGTTGCGGAACACCACGCTGCCCGGCGTGGCCGCCAGCTCGTGGCCAGGACGGAACTGGCCCGGGGTGACCTGGCGCGGCATGCCCTTGTTGGTGACCAGGTCGCGCAACGCGTTGCTGGCCCCGCGCAATACACTGAGCCCTCCGGTGTCGAAGGCCTTCTTCAGCGCCGCCGGGTTGGTCAGCAGCCAGTTTGTCGGCGCGGCGGCATCCAGGGCCTGGCGCAGCACGAATCCGGCCTTGCGCCGGGTGCCCTCATCCAGGTCGGCCCCGGCCAGCAGCTCCTGTGCGAAGGTTTCCAGCAGGGCGTACTGCTGGCGCAGCACAGCGAACATCGGGTTGCTGGTCCAGGCCGGGTCGGAGAACCGCCGGTCCTGCTCGGGCTGGGCCGGGCCATCCTGGTCCAGTCCCATTGTTCGCAGTCCCATGGTCCGCAGCGTCGTGGTCAGCGTCGTGGTCAGCGCGGCCTGGGCGCTGCGCACGCCGAAGTCCATCGCTGAGCGGGACAGCGCCACCGGCTGCGCGGCGAGAGACATCGCGAAGCGGCTCAGTGCCTCACCCAGCCCAGCGGGATCCAGCTGCTCCATCGCGGAGCCGACACCCAATAGTGATCCGATCGACGCCGCGAGGTCGGCGGCCTCGCGGCGCACCTGTGTCATCGGATCTGGGGTCATCGGATCCTGGGTCATCGGATCGCCCATTCCGGGCGCGGCTTGAGTCGGTGCACTCACCTAACAACCACCTCCACTCCCACCCGAGCGTCGCCGACGCGCCCGCCACCACGCAAGTGCTCCTGGTCCCCGCGGCATCGAACCGGCCTGGCACGATCCAGCACCGTGCGAGCGGTCGTCAGCCGGGTAACCGAAGCCGCGGTGCTCGTGGACGATCAGGTGGTCGGGGCGCTGGAGGGGCCCGGCCTGCTGGTGCTGCTGGGTGTGACCCACGGCGATGGCTCCGCGCAGGCCGCGACGATGGCCCGCAAGCTGCACGAGATGCGGATCCTGCGCGATGAGCGCTCTGTCGCCGACACCGGCGCCGGCGTGCTGATTGTGAGCCAATTCACCCTCTATGGATCCACTCGCAAAGGCCGCCGCCCCTCCTTCACCGCAGCCGCCCGCCCCGGGCACGCCGAGCCGCTGATTGAGGAGGTGGTCGCCCGGCTCCGTGCCTTGGGCGTCACCGTGGCCACCGGGCGCTTCGGTGCCCTCATGGCCATCCGCAGCGTCGCCGACGGCCCGTTCACCGTTCTCCTCGAGGTATGACGCACCAACCTGAGAAGTGTCTGAGGGTCCGGCAGATCGGGCACTTCCCGGCGAACTCGTTCGTCGTCCGGGATGAGGGTCCGGGAACGGAATCCGGCCCCCCGACGTTGTAACGGTCAACGCCCGCGGGTACCGATGGCATGACACGTGCAGCGTCGCGCGCCGATTCGCCGGACGCACCGGTGCCTCGGCACGAGGATCTCCTCGCAGGAAAGGAACCTGATGACCGCCGCGCAGATTATCGTGGAACCGGACACTGCCCTTGAAGCGGATCTGGACGCGCAGAGCCCGGCCGCGGACCTGGTCCGGGTTTACCTCAACGGGATCGGGCGCACCGCGCTGCTCACCGCGCAGCAGGAGGTGGAGCTCGCCAAGCGCATCGAGGCGGGAGTCTTCGCACGTCACATCCTCGAGACCGCGGCGCGGCTGACTCCGGGCCGCCGGGCCGATCTGACCCGGCTGGTACGGGACGGTGATCGGGCCAAGGATCACCTGCTAGAGGCCAACTTGCGGCTGGTGGTGTCGCTGGCCAAGCGCTACACCGGCCGGGGAATGCCCTTGCTGGATCTGATTCAGGAGGGCAATCTCGGGCTGATCCGGGCGGTGGAGAAGTTCGATTACACGAAGGGATTCAAGTTCTCCACTTATGCCACCTGGTGGATCCGGCAAGCCATCACCCGGGGCATGGCGGACCAAGGACGCACCATTCGGCTTCCCGTGCATCTGGTTGAGCAGGTGAACAAGCTCGCCCGGATCAAGCGGGATATGCATCAGCGGCTTGGCCGGGAAGCCACCCACCAGGAACTCGCCGCCGAGTCCGGCATCGCGGTAGAGAAAGTGGCCGATCTGCTGGAGTACTCCCGGGACCCGGTGAGCCTGGACATGCCCGTTGGCGCGGAGGAGGAGGCACCACTGGGTGACTTCATCGAAGACGCCGAGGCCACCGACGCCGAATCAGCCGTGATCTCCGGACTGCTTCAGGACGACCTGCGCCGGGTGCTCGCCACCCTGGAGGACCGGGAGCAGAAGGTCATCCGGTTGCGGTACGGCATTGACGACGGCCAGCCGCAGACACTAGACCAGATCGGCAAGCGGTTCGGGCTCTCCCGGGAACGGGTGCGGCAGATCGAACGCGAGGTCATGGCCAAGCTGCGCCATGGGGATCGGGCCGAGCGCCTCCGCGCATACGCTAGCTGACCGGCGCTGATTACAAAAAGTAACCGCTCGAATGGCGGCCTTGACGGCGCGGCATCGACCAGGCAACCTCACCTAGGAGGCTCACTCAGTGACGCACTGAGACACGGACCACGCGACGTCAGGCTCTCGGCTGTCGCGCGCCGCGGAAGGTCGGGCTCGTCGGGGGTCCGGCCTTCCCCCGTGAGAACGCCAATTCAGGCGGAAGTCCGTTTCCACGCGGATCGACAGTACGCCGGCCCCTGGCGTATCGGATATCGCGGCCGGAACCGTTCAGCCGTGGGGATCATCGGCGTCTAGGTCGTGCAGCGGGTAGACAGCGCGCCGGGAATCCAGAATCGCCCGGTCCAGCTCAGTCTCGGCAGTCCCGTCCCAGGGCGTCCAGCGGGGCTCGCTACCGTCTGTCATCGAGATAGGCAACTTCTCCCCGCGTGCCACGGAGGTCGCGTACGCGGTCCAGTCGGGCGGCACCGCCGCGCGGGAGTCGATCTCGCGGCCGAGCACGGTGGCCAGTAGATGTGCCCATGACCGCGGGACCACCCGGAACAGGGAGTACCCGCCCCCGCCAAGGGCCAGCCAGCGACCACCCGCCCTCGTATCGGCCAGCCCGGCCAGCGCCCGGTGAGCGGCCCGCTGACCGTCCACCGACAGCGCCAGGTTCGCTAGCGGGTCCTCCGCGTGGGTATCCGCGCCGTGCTGGGTCACC
>DASTBN010000099.1:0-2867 GCA_035712045.1 Pseudonocardiaceae bacterium | reverse complement strand
GATCTGAGAACCCGTTTGGGCCGGCGCGCCCATCGGCCCGCCGCGGGCGCCGAAAGACCCCGGCGCTGCTCCAAACGCCACACTCACTACTCCATTCGGCCGCAAACTCTCCTCAACCTCCGCCGCCAATCCCCCCGATATGGAGACATATCGGGCTCTGCTGAGCGCGCGCGGGCCCGATATGGGGACATATCGGGGTGGGGAGGGGCTACGAACGGGCGTAGAAGGCGTACCAGTCGCGGCTGGAGGGGCTGAGGTAGTGCTCGGGGGCGACTTGCTCGCCGGGGAAGAGGCGAAAGCCCTGGGGCGGGCCATCCGGGGTGGGGTGGAAGTAGGTGCCGCTGACCCAGTGAGGGTTGATGTCCAGTTCCATGCCGCGCACCACGCCGCTGGCCTGCAAGATGAGGCCGAGGTTGCACACCGAGAGAGCCGGGCCACCCACATAGACCTCACCGCCGTTAGCGGTGACCCCGAAACCCGAGCGGTGGATGAACGCGGCCTGGCCGACGGTGCTGCCCCACTGGGCGGTGCCGCCGGTCTGGCAGGTCGGGTTGACCTGCCCGTCATCGACCAGCGGGACCAGGTTCTGGCGTACGCTGACCACGTCCGGGCCCATCCGGACCTCACGATTCCAGGCGCCGACGGAAGCGCTGCCATCGGTATGCAGCACCAGGCTCGCGGCGCCGTCCACGAGTGGCCGGGCGGTGTGCCCGTCGCTGTAGTAACCGCCGTGGCTGGCACCGTTGAGCCGGAACCCGCCGTTGAAGACCGCGACGACGGTGCGTTGCTCAGCCGGGCTCAGCGACGTCCCGGCCAGCCCGGTTCCGCCAGGATCCTGAAAACCTGGGTGCAGCCGCCCCCGGACCAGGTTCGGATCCATCCACATGACGCCGACCAGGAACGAGGTGTGCTCGCGATCCGGGCGGACATGAGCGACCCGGACCGCGGGCCGACCGCGCACCGTGACCACGGTTTCCCATTCGCCTTCACCCGGCAGCGGCTCCAGGCCCGGGGGCGGGCGCAGCGGCGCTGGCCCAGCGGCCCGGGGAAATCCAGTGGCGGCGAGCGGATCGGAGGCCACCTCCCCGGCACGGGGGATGCCACCCGCCGGGGTGCCACCGGTC
The DNA here is from genome assembly GCA_035712045.1 of Pseudonocardiaceae bacterium. Lineage (GTDB taxonomy): Bacteria > Actinomycetota > Actinomycetes > Mycobacteriales > Pseudonocardiaceae. Next base: position 1,743 of record DASTBN010000099.1, on the reverse strand, counting down.
GGGGGCGGGTCGTGCTCGTACTGCTGTTTCTCCAGCCAGGTGATCAGCCCATCGAACCCATGATCACGACCCCACTCGGCCAGCCGGGCCGCCACACTGTCAGTGCCGGGCGCGCGCAGCGCGCCTGCCACCGAGACGCCAACGACAGACGCGGCGATCACCACCGCAGCGAGCAGGGTCAGCAGTACCGGCCGCCGCCACCGTCGCCTCGGCACCTCCGGCTGCGTTGTCGTGACCTGCGTGGTCGTCGAGACCCTCACCCTCTTCCTCAGCCTCGCGCGCAGAGCACAGTAGCGCGCGAGCCAATCAGCAGAACCAGCTCCTCACGAGCCCGGCCAGCACTGAGATCATGAGCTCTGGATGGAGGAGTCATGAATCATGTGGTGATCGTCGGCGCGGGGCTGGGCGGCCTGCGAACGGCTGAGTCGTTACGGGCGGAGGGTTTCACCGGCCGGATCACTCTCATCGGGGACGAACTACACGAGCCCTACGACCGGCCGCCGCTGTCCAAGCAGATCCTCGCCGGGCGCTGGCCCGAGGAACGGGCCCGGTTACATCGCGGTGAGCTGGCCGAGCTGGGTCTCTCGCTGCGCCTGGGGACTCGCGCGGCCGGTGCCGATCAGGCCTCCGTCGAGCTAGAGGACGGCACCCGGCTGCGGTATGACGCGTTGGTCGTCGCGACCGGGGTACGCCCGCGGCGGCTGCCCGGCCAGCCCGATCATCCGGAACTCCATGTCCTGCGCACCCTCGAGGACTGCCGCGGGCTGCGTGACTCCCTGTCCCGGGCGCGATCGCTCCTGGTGATCGGAGCGGGTTTCATCGGCGCCGAGGTCGCCGCCACCGCGCGCACGGCTGGCCTTGAGGTGACCATGCTGGAAGCGCTGCCCGTGCCGTTCGCCCGCGTGCTGGGCGAACGGATGGGCCAGCTGTGCGCCCGGCTGCAGACGGACAACGGTGTCACGGTGCGCTGCGGGGCACGGCTGACGGGTTTCACCACCAGCGACAGCGGGATCGCCGCCCAGCTCGCCGATGGCACCGTGGTGCGGGCTGACTGCGGTGTCGTCGGAGTGGGCACGGTGATCGAGGCCGGGTGGCTTGCCGGACTCGGGGTACCCACCGATGGCGGGCTGCGCTGCGACGTCAGCGGCTTGGTGGAGGGCACCGGCAACGTGTACGCGGTCGGCGACATCGCGGCCTGGCGGCACCCGGCGGTGGGTGACCAGCCGCGGATCGAGCACTGGACCTCGGCCACCGAGCAGGCCGCCGTGGTCGCGCGCCGCATCACCGGGGCACCGATCACCCGGCACGCCGATGCCGTGCCGTATTTCTGGTCCGACCAGCACGGTCTGACGCTGCAGCTGCTCGGGCGCTGTGAACTGGCCACCTCCGTCGAGGTGCTGCATGACCCCGGCGTGGTGAAGGGCACGGTGGCGGGTTATTTCGCCGATGGCCGCCTGGTCGCCGTGCTCGCTTTCCACGCCCCCCGGCTGCTCAACCGGTATCGTGCGCTGGTGGCCGCTGGCGCCCCCGAGCAGGAGGTGTGGTCCACGGCGGCTGAGCTCGCCAGCCCATGACCTACGACAGCACCCCGGATCGGGCTCGGCTCAGTGATCGGTGGCGGATGGCCGCATGGCGATCACTGTCTCGGCGGATGCTCCTGGGGTGAGGCGCACCTCGGCGGCCACCGGCGGGTACCCGGCCGCGATCACCGTGTACGGCCCCGCAGGCAAGTCCTCGAACAGG
>DASTBN010000098.1:0-3901 GCA_035712045.1 Pseudonocardiaceae bacterium | reverse complement strand
GCAATGGTCGAGACCGACGTGGTCAAGTTCCGCTCCACGATCGTCGGGTCCGATGAGCGCTGGAGCGGGGTGAACAACCGGGACCTGGCGGCCGGGTCGTTCTTCGACGCGGGCCAGTCCCGGGTGAGCGCCAAGGTGGTGGTGCTGGGCCCGGTGGTGGCCTCCACTCTCTTCGAGAGTCCCGCAGGGGCGATGGGCCAGACCGTCCGGGTCAATCACCAGTCGTTCCGGGTGATCGGTGTGATGCAGTCCTACGGCCAGCAGGCCGACAAGAGCGCAATCATGCCGCTGAACACCACCCGCCGCTATGTCGTCGGGGGCAAGGACGAGCTCAACCAGATCATCGTGGGGGCCAATGGCGTGGCCTCGGTGGCGGCTGCGGAGCAGGAGGTGACCCGTATCCTTGATGACCGGCACCGGATCAAAGACCCCCGCCAGCGTGACTTCGAGGTGCAGTCCCTGGGCAGCCGGCTGCAGAGCTTCAAGCAGATCCTGCGCATCCTCACCCTGTTCACCGCCGCCGTCGCGGCGATCTCCCTGATCGTCGGGGGGATCGGGGTGCTGAACATCATGCTGGTCACGGTCACCGAACGGACCCGGGAGATCGGCATCCGCAAGGCGGTCGGCGCCACCTGCGGCGCGATCCTCAAGCAGTTCCTCACCGAGTCCATCGTGCTGAGCGGCCTTGGTGGCCTGATCGGCATCGGTGCCGGGATCGGGCTGTCCTTCCTCGGCGGCGTTATCGCGCCGTCGCTGGATCCCGCCTCCGGTGCCTTCGCCTCGTTCGCCCCCGTCGTGTCCATCCCCTCTGTGATCATCTCCTTCGGGATCAGCGTCATGATCGGGCTGCTCGCGGGTGGCTACCCGGCTAACCGAGCCGCGCGCATGCGACCCGTCGAGGCGCTGCGCTACGAGTGATCCGCGCCTGAACACCGCCTCTACCAGCGTCAATGCGCTTCTTTCGACGGCGGGTGAAGGCGCGCTCACGGGGGGCAATACCCTGCACAGGTGAACATCTGTCGCCGGGGACCTCGCCGCGCGGCGCCGGTGGGGGCGATACGCCGCGTGACGGGGGTCTGTATCGCTGTCGTGGGCCTGGCACTCGCCGCCGGTTGCGGTGGCTCCTCGACGGACTCCAGCTCCCCGGGCGGCCCAGGACCGCAGACTAGTCAATACCGAGGGCCCGATCAGAACCCAGCGCCGGGCCGAGACCAGGCCCACCCACCTCCCTGCGACCGCACCCTCACCCGGGCTGAGGAGGTGCCCGCCGCGCTGGATGGTGTCTCACCCGGGACCACCCTGTGCTTCAACGGCGGTGATTTCGGCCGGACCGATGTGCTGCTGACCCATTCGGGCGCGGCGAACCGGCCGATCACGCTGGTTTCCGATCAGGCGACGGTGCACAGCATCCATGTCACCGCCGACCATGTGGCTGTCGAGGGCTTCACCGTGACCGGTGGCGACGGGATCTTCCTGCGGGGCGCTGACCTGGCCATCCGCCGCAACACCGTGCATGACACCCAACGGGGCGGCATCACCTGCGAACGGTGCGAAAATTCGATCATCGATTCCAATACGGTGGCCCACGTCGACACCGTCGGGATCTGGATCAGCGGGCAGCGCGTCGAGGCCAGCCGCAACACGGTGACCGGGACCGTGGCCCGGGACAACGGCGACGCCGACGGCATGCGGTTCTTCGGAAACGGTCACCGGATCACCGGCAACACCGTCACCGACATCTCCGATCAGGGCTACGGCAACCCGCCCCACCCGGATTGCTTCCAGACCTACGACAGCGACGGCCCGCCCACCTTCGACGTCCTGATCGCCGGCAACACCTGCCGCAACGTCGGCGCCCAATGCCTGATCGCCACTGGGGACCGGAACGCCAACGGCGCCGCCCCGACCGGCGGCCCCTCGATCAGCTTCGTCGACAACACCTGCGCGGCCAACGGCGCGCAAGCGGTGAACATCCGCCGCTGGCCCAACGTCGAGATCCGCGACAACCGGATCTCCGGCCCCAACGTGACCCGGGGGATCATCATCATCGAGGGCTCGACGGGTTGCGTGGTAGTCGGCAACACCACCGATGGCAACCGCCCCACCCTCGACATCGACCGATCCTCCCAGCGCGGCGCCCAGGTAGAACACAACACCCCTAGCTGAGCCGCTCTCCCCCGCGACGACCAGACTGGGAGTTCCGTATGCCCCGCACCGGTGTCACCGTTCCCACCAAAGACGGTGCCTGCGCTGCCACAATCCACACCCCCTCGGCCGTTGGCAGCTGGCCGGCGGTGATCTTCTACCCCGATGCCGGGGGGCCACGGGAGACCATCGCCGGGATGGCGGACCGGCTCGCTGGCCTGGGTTACACCGTGCTCGTGCCCAATGTGTTTTACCGGGCGGGCGAGTACGCGCCGTTCGATTTCGCCACCGTGTTCAGCGTCCCGGCCGAGCGGGAGCGGCTGATGTCCCTGGACACTACCCCGAGCGGGTCGCGGCGGCCGCGTCCTTCCACGGCGGGCGGCTCGCCGCCGCTGATGACCCCGACAGTCCTTACCTGCTGGCCAATCGGATCCGCGCCATCGTCTACGTAGCCGTAGCCGAGAACGACCGCTCCTTCCCGCCTGAGCAGCACGAGCGCCTGGAGCGGGCACTCACCACCGCCGGGGTGGACCACACCATGGAGACCTACCCGGCCGCGCACGGGTTCGCGGTGCCCGACAGCCAGGCTTACGACAAGACCGCCGACGAGCGCCATTGGGACGCGCTGGCTAACCTCTACGCCGCGACCCTCGCCAGCCAGCGCTCGACGTGACCGCTCTGGAGCTTGAGAAGACCGGGGCTGGCCGCACGGTGCTAACGTACGATCCCCGGGGTGTCGCGTTGCGGGGCGTGACATTGGGGAGGGTGGCGTGCGGCGGGTTCTGGCGGTCCTGGTGTGCAGCGCGTGCACGGCCAGTATGCCAGCTGCGGTGTCGACGGCGCCCGGCGCTGGCGTGAGCGGCACCGTGCTGGGAAAGGGCAGTTCCAGGGACGGCGTCGAGGTCAGGAACGACGGCCCGACCGATGTCGTGATACGCCGCATCGTGATCGCGCCGGGAGGTTCCACCGGGTGGCATTACCACCCCGGGCGGCTGATCGCGGTCGTGCTGAAGGGCACGCTCACCCGCATCCTCGAGGACTGCTCGGTACAGACCACCCCGCAAGGTCAGTCGATCGTCGAGGACTCCGGGGCCCGGCATGTGCACATAGGCCGTAACCTCGGCACCGACGATGTCGAGTTGCTCGTCACTTACGTGATCCCAGCCGGGGCCCCGCTGGCCATTGACGCCGCCAGCCCTAGCTGCCCACTGCCGACGGCCGGACGATGATCTCCCAGGCCGACCAGGAACAGCAGGAACGCCAGGGCGAACAGTGACCGGCAGCCGGGCGTGCACCGCGAGGGTCAGCATGGACAGCACCTCACTACCGTGCGGGCCTACCGACGTCGCGCCGACGAGTACACCCTCCCCGGCGTCGCAGACCAGCTTGATCAGGCCATCGTTACCGGGGCCGTGGATGAACCCCCGGCTCGACGCCGACACCGGCGCGCTGCCGGCGCGCGCGTCGAGGCCGGCCGCGCGGGCCGCCGCCTCGGTCAGGCCCCACAGAGGCGATCTCCGGGTCGGTGACGGTGACCCGGGGCAGCGCGGTGTAGTCAGCGGTGAACCCAGGGACGCCGAGGATGTCATCAGCGGCGATCCGGGCCTGGTACACCGCGAGGTGGGTGAAGACGCCGACGCCGGTGACGTCGCCGATCGCCCACAGTCCCTCCGCCGCCCGCATCCGGTCATCGACAGTCACCGCGTGCGCCGCCTCGTCGATCCCGAGGGACGCCAGCCCACTGCCGCGCAGCCGC
>DASTBN010000097.1:0-2353 GCA_035712045.1 Pseudonocardiaceae bacterium | reverse complement strand
CTGCGGCTCGTAATACGCCTCCAGGAGGGAGCGGATTACTTCTTGCAGCAGCTTGTCCGACCACGTCGGCAGCCCCAGCGGACGCTTCTTCGACGAGTTCTTCTTGTCGATGTAGGTGCGCCGTACCGGGGTCCATCGATAGCGCTCATACCGCAGCGCGTCGATGATCCCCTGGATCTTCTTCAGGCTCATGCCGTCCACGGTCTCCGCGGTGACGCCCGGCGTCATGGCACCGTCGTTGCGGTAGATCTTCCCGTAGGCACGCAGATACAGTTCCGGGTTGAACAGGTGGCGATACAGCCTCTCCAGTGGCAGTTCTCTCTTGCCGCGTTCGTGGATGATCTCCAGTAAGGCTTCGGCTGTCTGCATTACGCATACCCCGCCTTCTCCTGGATGATCGTGGACACCTGTGCCGCTTGGCCCTGTGAGCGGCCTTCCCGCTCTCCTTGGCAGTGCGTTACTACTGCGACTACTACCGGCACTCCGTCACCCTAGAGCTCGCGCCCCTTAGGTGATCCCGAATTCCTCTTGCGCTGGACGTATCGAGCGTGACGTAGGCGGCCTGTCCGTTCCCTTGAGTGAGCTCGCTGCCCACCGTCCACCAGCCGGAAGGGTTGGGGCGAAGCAAAGGGGATTCGCCTGATACTGGTGGCTCCGCTCCAGGCGTTATATGTCGGAGGATGCACATTTCCATCCCTGGGAACTGGGCTTCAAACAATCCGGTCTTCGCCATATCACACGGGCCTTGCGCAGCAGCACCATCAACGCCTTCACAATGCTCCGCGCTTCCCCGCCATGCTGTTGTCCCCTCGCGGTTTCCCGTCCAGGTCAGGCAGGCGGCCCAGAGGCGTCCTCCTTCCGAACCTCTACTCTCTGTGAGAGTGATCCAACGCCGAGTTAGACGGCGCAACTTCGCCCTGCGAACGGCTTTCCCGTCCTCCCTGGCGGGGCGTTACTCCCGCGACTATTACGGGGCCTGTGTCACCGTAGGGCTCGCGCCCCTTAAACGATGATCCCGCGTTCGTCCCTGTCATACGTGATAGCGCGACTTAGGCTCCCCACTTATCTCCTTCAATGCCCTCGCTGGGCATCGCTCCTGTCCCCGGAGGTGCATCCGCCATCTGGTCATGCGGATGCAGGGCCGGCGCCGGTTTCATGCGCCTTTCCGGCGGGGGTGGCGTTTACCCCTTCCGGAGATTAGGGTTCAGGCAGTATAGCTTTAGCCAATATCACGCGGGTCTTCCCAGCGCGCCGTCCGTGCGCGTCGGCCCGGCCGCTGGTTTCCTGGCATGCTATTGTCCCCTTCACCTTTCGGATCTTGAGTAAGCCATCAGACCCAGGAATATCCTCCAAATTCCTCCCGGCTAAGCCGGGGATACAACAGGGCGCCTCGCGGCGCAGCCAGATACGCCAGTAGTCGCTCGTCGACTCGAGCGTGACCACCTGGATCTGGTGGCAGCGCAGGTGATCGGCCAGCTCGGTCACCGCGTTCACCGTCGCGGCCACCGTCTGCACCTTCGTGCGGCGCCGCCCCGGCCTGGCCTCATCGGGCACCCGGGTGCACACCACCCCGGATGCCTTGGCCACGTCGACCGCGGCCACCCGCTCCCAGACCCGCTCGTACTCCTCGTCCTGGACCTCCTGCGGTTCCTCCACAGCCAGGCCACCTCCTCCAGCTAGGCTTGCCAGCAGGGGCGGGCTGCCCGCTGGGGTCCCGGTCGGAAAACGAAAAGCTGACCGGCGTGCTCATAGCACAATGCGCGACCCGTCAAGGTCAGGACCCCGGCGCCAGGCTTTTCAACGGACTCGGATGCCACGGAAGGGCCGGCTTGGGAACGGGCAGCCCGCTCCAGTCTTTCCCCGTCCTCGCCAGCGGCGAAATCCACCGCCAGCACCACCGGGCGGCAGCGACCCCAGCCCGGCACCTCGCCGCACCATTCCCGATTTTCGCGCTCGCGCGACGCCCCCACCCGGGGACATATGGCTTTTCAGCACTCAGGAGTCGTCATGCGCGTGCTGGTAACCGGCGCCACCGGCTTCGTCGGGGGCGGTATCGTGCGAGCCCTGCTGGCGGACGGCCACGAGGTCCATGGATTGGTGCGCCATCCCGGCGCGACATCGGCCCGGCCACACGACGGGGTCATCACCCATGCCGGTGACATGCGCGAGCCCGCCACCTATGTTCCGCTCGTCGGACAGGTGGATTCGGTCGTGCAGGCGGCTCAGCTGTCCACATCGGGACGGGTGACGCGGGCACGGGCCGCCGAGGTCTTCGCCGCCGAGCACACGATGACGACCGCGCTCGCGAACGCGTGCCTGGACCAGGGCCGGCGTCTGCTGTACACCGGAGGCT
>DASTBN010000096.1:0-4034 GCA_035712045.1 Pseudonocardiaceae bacterium | reverse complement strand
CGCGTGCTTGTTCGGGTCGCTTGTCGAGCACGTGCGCGGTGACCCCGGACTGGACGTTGATGATCGCGATGGCGTGCGCGACCGTGTCGTGGACCTCGCGCGCGATCCGGAGCCGCTCGGCGTCGACCCGCGCCCGCGCCTCCTCCTCGCGCGTCCGTTCGGCCAGCTCGGCACGCTCCTGGGCTTCGGCTGCGATGACCCGCCGGGACCGGACGGACTCGCCCAGGGCCGCGCTCATGACCGACGCACCGATGCGGAAGAACACCCAGCCGATGGCGGCGTGTGGCTCGATGCCGCGCGCCGCGAACAGCCACCCGACCGAGAGCACCCCGGTACCCACACCGGCGATCACCAGTGACCGGCGCCCGTCACCGTAGGCGGCGAGGGTGTACAGGGCGACGAAGAGCCCGAGCCACGTGGGCGCGTCCGGAAAATCGAGACCGTAATACACCAAGCTGGCGAGCGCGGTGGTGACGAACACGGCAACCGGCCATTTGCGGCGGACGGCCACGACCAGGCCGCTCACCACCAGCAGCGCGTACCCGAGGTTTCCGAAGTCGGTGAGCGGACGCAGTGCCCCCTCGGCGGCAACCTTGGCTACCGTGCCCTGCACCTGCAACACGGTGACGAAGAGCGCGAGCGCCACGTCTTGCGCCACCATACGCAGAGGGAACGACCGGGCGCGGTGTTCCATGTCGTGATCCTACATTTCTCGCCCGCGGGCAACGCTCCGCCCAAACGCGCGGCCTGCTACGCCGACAGGCGTAGCAAGACACGAGCCGCCTACGCGCAATTGCGTAGACGCTGCCATCCGCTGTCAGGTGGCCACCGGCGGGTGAGTACTACCGGCTGGCGGTCCTGCTCTTGTCCAGCCATGCCCAGATGCGGACCCTGGCCGCCGTGGCGCTGCGCAGCCGCGCGTCCGGCGCAGACGATCCCACTGCCAGCACTCCGGCAATGAAGGCCACGGCGCTTGGCAGCATCAAACCGGTAACCATGAGAAGCGCGCCGCTGAGGAGGCAGATGGGCCGCCAGCGGGCCCGGACTGTCCATGCCAGGTACGCGAACCTCTCAGCACCGAATGGATCGGCTGGGCCAGCGGACGGGTTCCACGCCACCAGGTTCCAGCGAGGTGACCGCATTTGCATCACAGCCTCCCGTCTCCCCGAAGGCCCGCGGTGCCTCTTATTCTGAATGTGCCCCCCACGCTATGTTCCAATGGCAGCTGAAGCGCTTTTACTGTCCACGCTGATGGCGGTCAGGCAGGCTCTTCGTCGTGCAGCGAGGGAGCGAAGGAGATGCCGACGATCAGGCCATCCTCGGTGAGAAGCCTGGCCACCGTCTGTCCCCACGGCTCGGTGCGGGCCGGATGCAACAGCTCATAGCCCGCGCGCTCAAGCTGGCCGCCTGCCGCCGCGACAGCGTCCGCGTCCTCCACCTCGAACTCGATCGATGCCTGGGGGATCACCCGGCCGGCGGGCCACTCCGGTGTGCCAAAGCAAGCCCGTGCCGCCTCCGAGAGCGGCCACACACCGAAGTGCTTGCTGCCGGGAATGCTCCCGCTGGAGTAATAGCCATCGCTCCCGCCCTCCAACGGGAGGCCGAGGGCATCAATGAACAGCCTGCGGCTCTGCGGCGGGTCAGCGGCGACCACCGCCACGCTCGCGATGAAGAGAATGTTCATCTGCCACAGCCTACGGAGAGCGAGATGGCGCACGTGCAGGGCCACCTCGCCGCCCAGGATGAGCTGCTGACGCGGATCGCCGCGAAGCTCGGCCTCGACCCGGTGCCGGGGCGGCGTGTCAGTCCTCGGGATCGACCGACGCGCGCTGCAGCATGTCCATCAGCCGGACCCTGGCGTTCCTGACGTGCAGAGCAGCCTGCTCGGCGGCCTTCTCGGCGTCGCGCTGGCCGAGAGCGTCGAGTATCGCCTGATGCTCGCGCACGATCTCCTCGGTGCGGCCGGGTTCTTCCCTGACCACCAACCTGGCCATGATCACCCGATCCAGGACGTGGCCAGACTGGGACTCGAGCGTCCGGTTGCGGGTGGTGCTTGCCATCAGCCGGTGAAACTCGTCATCGAGCATGATCGCCCGCATGTAGTCGCCCTCATCCTGGGACTTCTTGATGTCGACGGCCAGGTCGCGCATCTTCGCCAGATCGGCCACCGATCCCCGCTCGGCGGCCAGGCCCGCGCTGAGCGATTCGAGTGCTTCGCGGAGCTCGTAGATGTCGCGCAGGCCCGCCACGGTGAGCCTGGCCACGGTGGCGCCACGCCGGGGGGCCCAGCGGACCAGATTGTGCTGCTCCAGCTGCCGGAGGGCCTCGCGTATCGGTGACCGGCTCACGCCCCAGCTGCGCGCGAGCTCGGCCTCGCTCAGCAGCTCCCCCGGCTTGCGCTGGCCGCTGATTACCTCCGCACGCAGGGTCTCGTAAATGCGTTGATGGAGCGGTGACGGGTCTGCTGGGGCACGTCGACTGCTGGCCGGCATGCTTCCATGTTAGCCCTGGTCAGCCGGTCGGCTTCCGCAGCGCGCCGCTAGTCGACTGAGCTCACGGCGTCTACGTGTGCCTTTGCAGGCGGCAGCTTCTGTGAAACTTGCCACGTCGATTGCTGCTATGACAGGCCGGTGTTTGTTGCGGTGACCGAGCCGGTATTGAAAGCGATTAATGACCGGCTGGGCGCGCCGTTGAAGGCCCGCGAGGACATTCACATAACGGCCTCGTCCGTCTCGGCTGCCCCGGAGGCCAGCGCACCGAGGGAGACGACCTCGTTTCGTGCCGCCGACAGGTCCGCGGCCAGGGTGACCTCCATCACGAGACGCGACTGGCGGGCGGTGACCACCGGGGCCCGGCCGAAGGCGATGCACTCGATGAAGTGCTTCGTCTCTGCCTCCATCGGCCCCCGGTAGACGCTGCCCACCGGCTCGCCCGGCATGGTGGACAGCGGCCGGACGATGCCACCCTGGGCCGTCGTGAGCAGCAGGTCCCGGTGGCTTTCGTCGACGAAGACGCCCCCGCCCGTGCCGACCACCTCCGCGATCACCGAGCTGTAGCCGGGCGACTCGGTGGGCAGGCTCCAGTCCGCGCCGATGGTGACCACCGTCCCGTCTTCCATCGTGATCATGATCCAGGCACAGTCCGGCTGTGCGTAACGGTCGAGCATGATCCCGTTCGCCGACTGCGCGTAGACGCGGGCGGGACGTCTGGGGTGCAGCCACCACAGGGCGAGGTCGATGTCGTGGGTTGCCTCCATCTGCACCGGGCCCAGCGGGCCCCGGCCGGCGATCTTCGCGCCCAGCTCGCGGGTAAGGTGGCGGCTGATCAGGATGGTGGTCGGCTTGCCGAGTGCGCCGCTGTCGAACTGCTCCTTGACGAAGGCGAACTTGGGCTGGAAGCGCTGGCTGTAGCCGACGGTGAACGTCGCGTTGGTCCTCTCGGCGACCTCGATGAGGCCGTCCGCTTCATCAAGGGTGAGGGCCATCGGCTTCTCCAGCAGCACGTGCTTGCCGGCCGCGAGGCAGTCCCGGGCGATCGGGTAATGGGTGTCCTCCGGTGCGGTGGACACGATGAGCGCGTCGACCAGGTCGGCGTCAAGCAGCTCCGTGTAGTCGCTCCTGAAGGACGTGACGTTCGTCTCGGCGGCGGCGAGCAGCACCGCCTCCCGCTTGACGTCGGCGAGGTGCAGTTCGGTCACCCGGCCGTCCGCTGCTGCGGTCCGGGCGCGCGTCAGCCCGACCCAGCCGGTCCCGATAATGCCGAGCCGCACACCTCGTGGCGCGGAGCCCGCCCGCTGTGCGGTGTTGCCCAGTTCACTCATGGCGCTCTTTCTAAGAAGTCTCAGCCGGGCATCTTGTGGCCGATACCATCGATGACGTTCTTGACGCTCAGCACCGTGGTGTCCTCGAGCGCCGTGATTCGGTGAGGCTGGCCCGGCAGCGCATGGACGGCACTGCCGGGGCCGAGTTCACTCGTCGCACCAGAAAGTTCCGCCGTCACCCGGCCCGACATGATGTAGATGATCTGCTCCTGGG
>DASTBN010000095.1:0-2693 GCA_035712045.1 Pseudonocardiaceae bacterium | reverse complement strand
CGCGCGCCATCGAGCTCGGCGTCGGGCCGCTCGTGCTCGAGCTGGTGTACCACGACTCGCTGCCCGCCCTGGTGGCCGCCGCCGATGCGTTCGCCTTCCCCTCCGCGAAGGAAGGCTTCGGGCTGGCGGCCATGGAGGCCCTAGCCGCCGGCGTCCCCCTGGTCGTGTCGGACCTGCCGGTCTTCCGCGAGCTGTTCAGCGGCGCGGCCCGCTTCGCCAGCGGCCCCGCCGACCTGGCGGCGCGGCTGCGTGAGGCTCTCACCCGGCCATGTGCGAACGCCCAGAATGCAGGCCAAGAGCTGGCCAGGAACTACACCTGGCCAGCTGCGGCGAAACGCCACCTGAATTTTTATCGCCGAATATAGGGCCAGCTTCCGATAGCCGGGCTACGGTGCGAGGAAGGGGAGCCCAATGGACTCGGATGCGTCAGCTTGACGGTCGTAGGTCACCATGGCATCGGCGCTGACTCGCAGTGCGGCCGCGAGATGTACCGGGTCGAGACTGCGCAGATAGGGACCTGGGAGCAGACCCGCCTCGCGGTGGAGAGACCGATCGAGCTCCACATCGCGGTTAGGGTCCGCAGTCCAAGACCAGCTGGATGTCGGTCGCTGGTGGCGGGATTTCATACACCGCGCTGGTGGCTGCGCTCGAGCCGTCGGTTGCCCGGCATCCTTGCTTGGTGGCCTGGATTTGGTAGAACCCGCCGATCACGTCCCAGTGGAACATGCCGTCGAAGCCGGTGACGTCGGGATTAGTGCGATTGCTGGGGCTCATCACGTCCGAACCATCCCCTACTGGGGTGAACGGGCCGGTCGCGGTATCGGAGCTGAGCAGTGTCACCGTAGCGTCGGCCAGCGGTGCGCCCGCCGGGGTGACGACGGTCCCGGAAGGATCGATATAGACGGTGAAGCAGATGGTGATGGTCGGGTTGCCCGGGTAACTGATCGTGATGCACACCTTGATCGGGCCGTGGCTGGGGGACAGTGCGGGGATCTGAGCCTGGTAGTTCCCGGAGCCAATGGGAGATTCGGTGAGAGAGCCGGACTGGATTGTATCGCCGCTGCTGTTCAGGGTTATGGCGTAGGAGGCTGTGCCGCCGGAGGGTTGGGTGGTGGCTAGGGGGAACGGGTCTGCCCAGTTGACGACGGGGACCCCGTCGACGGGTGTTATGGAAGAGGTGACGGTGGTGCCGGGAGGCGGGGCGGTGGGCCTGCGGAGGATGAAGTTTTGGGTGACGGTCGCTCCAGCGCCGATGTTGAGTGTTCGGGCGAAGTCGGGTAGCAGCAGGGGTGCCATGTTTGCGAAAGGCGGGTAACCGTTGATCCCTCGAAGTACAGCTAAGCCGTGATGATCGACGATGTTTCGGCTGACGGTTTGAGTTACCCAGGCGCCGACCCCGTACGGCGCGATCGCATTGGGATCGTTCCCAAGGATGGCGCCGTCATTCTGCACGATGCTGTTGGTGGTATCGACGCAACTCCCGAATGGCCCGACCAGTTTATTCCAGAAATCCCTTACGCCTGAGCCGACCTGCGGGACGCGCGGGTGGATAGTACCGCAAGGAGGATCGCCAGGGTTCACGGGCTGGTTGCGCCGGAAGATGGCCTGCAACTGCGACAGCGTCAGATTCTTGGACACATTGGACTGGCTCAAGGTGGCGTAGGTGACGTCCGTCGGCGGATAGGCCGACAGGTTCCACGATCCGGGCGTGACGCTGATGTTGTAGACGCCATTAATGTCACTGGCCGCGGTCACGCAGGGACCCGGGCTTGCCGGGCAGGCCTGTACGGACGCGGCGGCTATGGCCATGCCGGTTTCGTCGTGGATGATTCCGGTGAAGGTCGCCGATCCGGGTGTTGCGTTGGCCGCCCCACCCAGGAACAGCGATCCCCCGGCCGCGACCGCGACCACCAGGGGCGCCGCCACAAACCGAGTCACGAATGCGTTCCTCAACTTAACCATGTTTCAGCCCTCCGCGCCAGAAAGAGGAATCTTCGTCAGATAAGAACATACGGCAGTGACAGGCCGACTAGCGGAATTCCGATCACGCCGTGATTGACGTGATGAGTTACCCAAGAAGCGGACATCGCTTTTGCCGGTGTCACCCTCCCCGACGTCGGACTGCTATGCGCGAGGTGTATGACCAGCGACGAGACGACAACGCCGTCGGCGTGCCCGGCGCGGATCAAGACCTCCTCAAGTGCACCTCCGGAAGATGAATACCCCACGTCAAGGGACCGACCAGGGGACGGTGATTAACCCCACGAAAGATGGCTCCCCGCAGCACCGGACCAGGAGCCAATCATGGTCAACCTGCTGGTTTTCCGTTCACTGAGTTTGTTGGTCGAGTGCGGCATATCACCGAGATCTACGCCGATCCTGCGTTGCGCAAAGCCGCGACACGCGTGCTCGGCGATAACGGCGGTCCCGTCCCTCTTCCCCAGGTGGCACGGCGACGGCCGGAGCGAGGGGTCCCAGGACTCCGTAGGCTTGCACGGCGTGGGCGCGCCTCAGATCACCCTCACCGCCCGGCTGACCACCTCGGCGCTGGATGCGCGGCGGGGTGTGGTGCGGCTGCACCCGGAGGTGCTCGACGCGCTGGGGTTGCGGCCCTGGGACGCGGTGCGGCTGACCGGCGCTCGCTCCAGCGCCGCGCTGGCGGCCACTGGGCAGACCGCCCCCGGCATCGCGCT
>DASTBN010000094.1:0-6557 GCA_035712045.1 Pseudonocardiaceae bacterium | reverse complement strand
CACCAGCTCTGCGCCCAGCATCTCCTTCGCGATCTTGCTGGTGCCGCCGAGACCTACCCCGGGGCGCACTGGCCGGCCCAGATCGCCGACGCGCTGCGCGGCCTGATCCACCAGACCAACCTCGCCCGCGACGCTGACCTCGGCACCCTCGACACCGTCGTCCGCGACACACTGATCAAGCGATTCAAAGACGGGGTCCTCGTCGGACTGTCCGACACCACCAGCCACGGCGACCGGCCCGGCGAACGCAAAGCCCGCCTGCTGCTGGAAGTCCTGCGCGACCGCGAGGATGACGTGCTGCGGTTCGCGCACGACCTGCGCGTGCCACCCACCTCCAACTAGGCCGAACGCGACCTCCGGCCGGCCAAGATCCAGCAAAAGATCTCCGGGCGCCTCACCAGCGAGCAACGCACCCAAGACCGCTTCCGCATCCGCGGCTACCTCTCTACCGCGGCCAAGCACGGCCTCAACATGATGAACGTCCTGCGCCAGGCGATCCTCGGCCAACCCTGGATACCACCCGACCCCTGCCCAACCTAACCCCGCACCAACACCACCATCGCCCGCCGCACCTCCCGAACTGGCGCGCCTGCCATACCCTCACGCACCGAAACCACAGCTCAAAGCCCGGCCTGAATGTTCACCCGGGGGTTGAAGGAACAACGGAACGAAAAGTGGCGGTAAGCGGCGTTACCGCTGGTCACAGGGGCGCGCTTGGGGTGGGGTTCTCACCTCATCACCGGCGAGCACATCCCCGATGCGCGACGCTGACCAGCATCGATGCATCCACATTCAGCCCTATCTCCACTTTTCGTTCCGTTGTTCCTCAAGGGCCGGGCACGGGCCGCCCGAAGGAACTCACCTTGCGTGAGGCGCTGATCGTCACCAGCGGATACATGCGCCATAACATTACTGAGGAGGTATAGGCGGAGATCTTCGATGTGCACCGGTCCACGATCTCGCGGTACATTACCCTCCTGACGCCGCTCATCGAGCGGGCTACAGCGGAGTTCAGGCCTTCCGCTGAGGAGGCCGCGGAAGCCATCAGAGACGCGATCGCGCTGGTAGACGGCGCCTTGTGGCCGTGCTGGTTCTGAGCCGGCGAGCGGGAGCTGTGGGCGGGGAAATACAAGACGACCGGTCACGGATCGCTGATCATCACGACTCTCACCGGCCGTGTCACCTTCGTCTCCGAACCGGTACCCGGTAACCAGCACGACATGACCAAACTAGAAGGATCAGAATGCGAGAGGATCCTCAAGCTAGCGAACGATACGATCGGCGACAAGGGATTCATCGGCACGGACTGCATCATCACCCCAATTGCAAACTCAAAAGCCGCGACCTGAATAAGAGCGAGCTAGATCAGCTCTCTGCGCGCGCCCGTCGAGCGAGCCGTCGCCCACCTGAAGACATGACGGGTCCTCTTCACCGACTCGCTATCGGCCTGTACTTCTTCAAGGAGAGTTTCGCATAATCCTCCTGATGCCGCGAGCCGAGCCCGATACGGCCGGAACAATCCCGCCACCCGGCGCGGCAGCGGCGAGCCACCTCTGTTCGATGTGCTGCTTTTCATTCCGGGGCGGGCGGGATGGTGAGCAGGGGCCGATAATGACCGGCGGGATACAGCTCACCAATGGGCTGGTCATCGACCTGGATCCAGGCATGGGAGGCGAAGGGGCTGGTGCGTACCCCGGTGCACCAGGTGGGCCAGGAACCGTGGGCGCGGCAGTACAGCGCGGCGGCGATCGAGCGTTGCAGACACCCGTTACCGGCGCAGCGCACACTGACCGCGACCACCGCCTGACGGGCGGTGAGAGCTTGCGCGGCGGTGGCGGGCCGGGCCCCACGGCGGATGAGTTCCAGCACGCGGCGTACCCGCCGCGGACGCCGGGTAGCTAGCAGCCGGGCGGCGCCGACCACGAGCAGAGCCAGGATGCGCTGCTGTGGGGGGAGCCGATACTGGTGTTCCAAGGCGACTGGAACGCTCATGAGGTCACCAGCTTCGCGGTGTGCAGGCGCACGGTCAGGGCGGTGATGTCCTGGCGGGCCTGCTCGACGCTGATGCCGTACCGGGTTGCGAGATCCTGGGCGATCTGGCCGGGGTCCTCACCCGCTAGCAGAGCCTGTAAGGTGGCCGCGCCGGTGAGGTTGAGCTGCCAGTAGCGCCCGCTGCGTTCATCCAGCAGGACCAGGCCATCCTCGGTATCGGTGGTCGCGATATCAGGGCGCAACCGCAGCGGCATTGGTCCTCTCCTGGGATGGTGGTGAAAGGGTGGCGCGCAGCCACGTTTCGCAGCCCAGCAGGTCTTCCAGGGCGTGCCGGACGGTGTTGTCCGCCTGGGGTGCCAGCAGCTCCCGGCGCAGCATATCGGGGTCGATTAACCCGTGGGCGGCCAGCGCGGAGTCGGCGAAGACCTCCAGGATCTCGGGCAGATGCCGGCGGAATCCCACCCGGGCGTCTTCGCTGAGCTCCCCCTTGGTGGCCCGGGCGGCGATCACTTCAGGCAGCACCGGGCGCATCGCCTCGGCCAGCAGCGGCTTGTACCGCCACGGGGTGCGGCGTTCCTCCGCGCGCACCGCGAGCGCGGCCTCCACCACCCGGTCATCGAAATAAGGCAACTCCAGCCGCAGCCCGGCGGTGGCGTATACCCGGCAGAGTTGCCGATAGTGCGGTCCCATTATCCGCAGGATCGCCACGTTGAGGTGCTGGCCACGGTCCCCGGCCAGGGGCTGGGCGGTATCACCGGTGGCGCGCAACACCGCCCGGGTGATCTCCAGCGCTGCGGGGGTGACCCATCCTGGTGCCCGCAGCGGATGACCCCACCCCAGATCGGGACTGCGGCGCGGCAGCGGCCCAGCGCCCAGGTGGCGGGCTTGCTGGTGCCACCACGCACCGACATCACCACCCCGGACCAACCCGGCCACCGTGGCCGCCCACGACCACCGCCCTAAAGCCCGGTAACCCCGGACATGCCGGATCGCGGTCAGGGGCTGGCGGCGCAGCAGCGAATGCAGGTAGGCGGGGGGACTGTGGAACAACTCATCACCGCCATGCCCGGCCATATGATGGCGGGCACCCCGGGCGGCGAGGAACTCGCTGTTGTGCCGGATACGAGCCAGGGTCCGGGTGAATAGGAACGGGGCTTCACGATCACCAGTGGCGCCCGGGTCAGCGAAAGTCGCGGGCATCCGCTCCTGAGCTAGCACCACATGCTCCGCCTGCGGCAGCGCCCGGGCGGCGTGCTTGGCGAAGTGAGCGTCATCGTTCGCGGTGCCGGCCTCGGCCCACCGGAAGCTCAGCAAATCCCCCCGGCCCGCTTGAGCGGCCAGAAAACACAGCGAGGTGGAGTCCAACCCGCCGGACAGATCCGCGCTTACCCGTTCCGGCACGCCGACCCGCGTGGCCACCGCCGTTTGCAGGGCCGCCCGCACCCTGTCCGCGCCTGCCCTCAAGGGCAGCCGCGGCGCGGGAGGCCGCCACCACCGCCGCTCACCAGCCCGGCCGTCGGGATCGATCCGTACATAGTGGTCCGGGGTCACCGCATGAACACCCCGCCAGAAACCGCGCTCCCCCACCGGGGGCGGTACGTGCGGCCCGCAGGCCACCCGCACCGCCAAGGTCTGCTCATCGATCCCCGCCCCAGCCATCTTGGCCAGCACATCGGCCCGATCCCCCGCTACCGGTATCCCCGCGACCTGGGTGTGGAACACCCGGCGCAGCCCACTCAGGCTGCCCTGCACCCTTACGGCCCCATCCAGGCAGGCCACCAGATGCCAACAGCCCGGCAACACCGCGGCGAGAGCATCCAACTCCGTGACCGAGCCCACCCCCGCGACCAACTCCGCTAACCGGGTGGGAGCAAACGGGCATGACCCGATCACTCCTACCCGTAACGACCCCACGGCTGCCAGGCTGAGCTCGCCATGATCCAGACTGCCGACCAGCCACGGACGCCCCGAGGGATGGGCTGCCACACACCGCCACCCCGGCACCACTCGCGGTGCCTGCGGCAGATCCGGCAAAACCAGCCATCCCCCCATCACCACACCCACCCCAGCAACCCTCACCCCCTAGCCACTCTCAGGAATTAAAAGGGAAAGATCTCGGAGAAGGCCTCGTCGGTGGGCCCGCGTATGCCGAGGGTATCGGCGTTGAATCCACCCAGCTCCACCAACGCGGGAGCCTCATAGATCGTGGTCATGGCCTGCTCGTCCATCACAACCTCCACGCGAGGCACAAAACACGGCCGAATCGCCGTGTCAACCAACGCTAGCCGTGGGGCGTAAGCAGCGCGCAATTCACCCGCCCCACGCACCGCCGCGCAATCCCCGCTCTTATCGGCAACCAACTTGTGGCTGAGCTTTCCCCGCGGCACGGACACCCGGCCTGAGATGGCCCCGGCCATCGGGAAGGATGCCGCCGTGTCTCTACCCCATCCCGCTGAGTTCGTCGTCGTGCTGTTGAGCTGGCCCGTCATCAGTGGTCCAAACCGGTCGCTGAGCTGGCGAAGAAGCCGGGGATCAGCGAGTCATGCCTGCGGAATTGGGTAGCGCAGGCCGAGGCCGATGAGAATGGGAGCCAGATGCGGCTGACCAGTGACGCGTAAACGACGTCTCTCAGGCGTGCGGTACCCGGTGCTGGTGTCATCCTCTCCCGAGCCGGTGCCTCCCTGCCATCAGTAACCCTCAATCCTTTCCGTACCACTGGACGGCCAGACCGACGACGGGTTCAGCGTGTCCAGCATCGCCGGTCCGGCCAGCTCAGGGAGCATCCGTTGAATCAGCTTGATCTGAAGCTTCACTCATCCAGCCTTTCTCGCTGCAATCCCTGATCAGAAGTCCGCGATCATATCATGATCACATTGTGTCACCGGCACCGCAGGTCACTACCCCATGTGACGAGTTTTGGCACGGCACAAGCTCCTCGTGATAATCGTGGATAGCTCACGCTATGCGAATTTCAAGCGCTGTCGCTCGACCAAGGACGGACGATTCCAGATGCATGGAAGACATCCGCCTCCGCACCCGCCTCGGCATCCGCGAGGTGCGTTACCAAGTCATAGCCGATCACGTCCATAAGCTGCAAGTCGACAGGCGAGACGGGATTTACTACGCCCGAGTTGCTGAACTGATTGAACGCATCGTTAGTTCCCGGCGCCCAATCTCTGGAGTCGAGCCCATTTGCGGTAGGGTCGTTGAACAGCTTGAGCAGCGTCGCCCCATTGTCTATGGAAAAGTTATGCCTCGGGCCACCTCGAAGCCCTTTCGCCCCGGCGCCAGTATAGGAGAAATTGTCGATCAGGCTGAACGAATTCCTTGTAGTGCCGATCGTTCCGCCCGAGAGGCCGAGGCGGCCCATGACTTCAGAAATCTCATGCGCCGCGACGCCTTGGAAGTCAAATGTTCCCGGGGCGATCGCACCAGAAAAAGTGAAGTGGTTTCCCGCGCCGAAGGTGGTCGCTCCATCGTTGGACATGTCATTAGGGATCTGGCCGAGCGCTTTGGCTTGTGATCGTGTCAACCACCAGGTTCCGGTGCCATTGGTGGGGTCAGTGGCAGTCATGGAACCACCTGGGCCGATAGCAGTACGATCATTTTGCGTCTTCGTGTCCGATTTGACCCTCTGAAGCAAATTGGCGTACGAAATGGACAGAAGAGGCGTTGAGCTTTGACCGAAAACATTTGTTCCCGCCACCGCGTCCACCTTGATGTTGATGTTGATGTTGTCTGCGAAGTGAGAGGTAAAGACCCTGGCGGCAGCTTTCCAGGCAGCTTTTGCCGCTCCTGCGTTTGTGCCGAAATTCGTGTCGAAGTTGGCTGTGAACGTGGGTGTAATGACCAGCATGATGCTTCCTAACATTCGTCGTCGTACGGAGCCCGGACCGCGCTGGTCCGCAGCGGCCGATGTCATGCGCTGACCTCAGCTATCCCCTAAGAGTGGACAGCTCGGTGGCTGATACTTTGAGTTGCCGACGAGGACATGTCACGGCCAGCAGAGCACTGCGATGAGGTCTGTATGTTCGGTACTCCATCCATACCAAGTAGGCAGAACGGACATGTGGCCTGTAAACCGGACGCAGGCTCACCTCAGAGAGGAGGCCATCGCGACGCCCTGACTAGCCGGCAGACCGTGAGTGACCACCAGGACAGACACGCGGGGGAACCCGACGAGTACGCCGGGGTGACACGGCTGGAGCGCAACTATCTCGACCTTGGTCTTGGGCTGGCGGACTGCGCTATCGTGCTGATCGCCACGTGGCTGGGCACCCGGAGAGTCCTGACCTTCGACGAGCGTCACTTCCGTGCCGTACACCCGCTACAGGGTGGAGCGTTCGAACTGTTGCCCCACCGGTAATCTTCTGATCCTTTGGACGGCTAATTCATCGGTCACCGATTGCACCCCGTTTATCGGAGCAGTCCGCGCAACCCATTCGTGGTCGTCGAGACAGCGTCATGCGCGGGACTCCCCATGTTCGAGGTACAAGATTGTGCCCGAGATGTAGGCACGGTAGGCGTTAGTCAGGCGACGTTCGAGCCGTGGGATCACATATCGG
>DASTBN010000093.1:0-2148 GCA_035712045.1 Pseudonocardiaceae bacterium | reverse complement strand
CAAGACTCCAGTCTGCGGCCCGCATCAGGAGAAAGCCACAAAGGGCGAAGGCCGCAGCCCAATCATGCGGAACACAAGATCCAAAACGGCTCCGCCACGCCGCCGTACTCAGACTCCCACGGAATTAACCACCAGGGTCATGTATGGTCGCAAAACACATCCAGATAACCCATGACGACCCCAGACAACGAGCGTTCGCAGTCGCGAAAACCGCAGGTATCCAGCGCTATCTACAAACAACCACAGCGACGGTCTGAGAATCCTCGGGTTCTGAGGTTCCTGAACACCGCAAAGTCAACATCGGCGCCTCCGGCGGGCCTCGCTCCGGGATGGGGTTTACGACCGGCCCTAGATAGTGGGGGATCACCAGGGGTGCGGGTATCCCGTCGCGTCGGCGCCGGAGGCGTAGCCGACCAGGGGGCAGGGGGCCATGTCGTTCAGCCGTTGGGTGCTCCACATGGACCCCTGCCCCCTGGCCAGCTCCGAGGCAAGCTCGCCGACGCGACGGGATACCCGCTTTCACCCTTCCTGTCTTGTGTGGACTGGCGTACTTCGTGCCCCGGCGGTCTTGGTTCTGTGCCCCTGGCGGCGGTGCGTGAGTGACGAACTGAGTGGCAATCGGGGTAGCTCCCGGGCGGACATTCCTGGACGTGTACGGACAGCAGGGGTGCTCCTATCAGCGGGTTTGTCCAGATGATGGAAGTGGCGACTTTCGCTCGTAATGAACAGGTCCGGGGTTCGATTCCCCGAGGCGGCTCCATGTCTCACCTGGGAAAACACTCTCAGGCTGAGAGCGCAAGCCACTCGCGTGGAATCACACGTGGTGCGAGTGGGGCTACAGTGCGTGCATGTCCACACCCTTCGCACACCGCGACAGGCGCCAGCGCGGCAGCATCCAGGAGCTGCCCAGCGGCGCGCTGCGGGTCTCGGTGTACGCCGGGACTGACCCGCTGAGCGGCCGGCGCCACTACTTGCGCGAGAGCATCCCGGCTGGCCCTGGCGCGCGAGCCGAGGCGGAGAAGGCGATGCGCCGGTTGGCCACCGAGGTCGACCAGCGGCGCAACCCGCGCACGAGCGCCACCGTCAACCAGTTACTCGACCGGCACTTTGAGTTAGCCGAGCTGGAGCAGAACACGCTCGCGACCTACCGCAGCCTGGCCGCGAAGCACATCCGTCCCTCGCTGGGCACGACGAAGGTCGGAGCGCTGGATGGGTATCTGTTCGATTCGTTCTACGCCACATTGCGGCGTTGCCGGGACCACTGTGATGGGCGGCCTCGTATCGACCATCGCACGGCCCAGCGGCATGAGTGTGACGAGCGCTGCGCGCCTCATCAGTGTCGGCCGCTGTCGAACGGGAGCATCCGCTACATCCATTTCATTCTCAGCGGGGCGCTGAAGCGGGCCCTGCGGTGGCGCTGGATCGCCACTAACCCCATCGCCCAGGCCGTGCCCCCGCCCCAGCCCACTCCGAACCCGCAACCGCCTACCGCTGAGCAGGCCGCCCGGATTCTCACTGAAGCCTGGCAAGATCCGGATTGGGCCATGCTGATCTGGCTGACCATGATCACCGGGTTCCGGCGTGGCGAGTTGTGCGCGATCCGCTGGCGCCATCTCGATCTGGAAGCCGGTCTGCTGACGGTGGAGCGGAGCATCGGTCAGCGCAGCGGGCGCACGTGGGAGAAGGACACCAAGACCCACCAGCACCGGCGCATCGCCCTCGACCCCAAAACCCTCTCCCTGCTCAGCGACCATCGGGACCGGTGCGATCAGCGTGCCGCAGCGCTCGGACTGGCGCTCAGCGATGACGCCTTCGTGTTCTCGCTCGCGGTCGATGGGTCCGCGCACTTGAAGCCGGATTCGGTCAGCCAGCGCTATGCCAGGCTCGCCCGGCGCCTGGGCATCTCGACCACGATTCACAAGCTGCGGCACTATTCCGCCACCGAGCTGATCTCCGCTGGTGTCGATGTCCGCACCGTCGCTGGTCGGCTCGGACATGGTGGCGGTGGCACGACCACGCTCAAGGTCTACGCGGCATGGGTGTCCGAGTCCGACCAGCGGGCCGCAACCAGCCTGTTTACCCGACTTCCTGCCCGGCCCGACCTGGATCATCCGAGGGCGGTACGTGATGAGGCAACGCCCTACCAGC
>DASTBN010000092.1:0-5482 GCA_035712045.1 Pseudonocardiaceae bacterium | reverse complement strand
TATGCCGCCACCCTGCTCATCACCAGCCCCAATATCTTCGGTGCACGCTCTCCAGCCAGGAGTCGATAGCCGGGTGATCCGGCTTGTCCGGCAGCCAGGAGGACTCCATCAGCTGGGTGATCTCCTGCACCAGTTGCTCCGCTCGCTCCAGCGCGTCGTCCTTGGTGTGCTCGCCCCGCCGCAAGGCCCGCAGCCAGGACAGCTCTGGCTCGGGCACGGGCAGCGTGATCTCACCGGTGCGCAGCAGCTCTACACCCTGGAACCCCAGCCGGACCATGTGTATCGCGAACTTCGTATCGAACCCGTATCGTGCCCTGATATCGGCCTGGCCCTGATTGCGGCTACCACCGGAACGGAAACCCAGCAGCCCTCGCCGCTGGCTGTTCAGATAGCCGATAAAACGTGTGCCCGCTCGTTTCGAGATGAACAGGGAGCGATTGCCCCGGAGCTCGCGACCCCAGTCGTTAACGTAGCGGATATGCTCGTCCCTCACGAACAGCGGCAGCAGTACCGTGGGGTTGCCGCTGGACGCTAGATAAGCGTATTTCCGCAGGCTGTACACCATGAGGTCCAGATCGCCCGGCCCCGGGCGGACACCCTCGGGCTGGGTGCGGAATGCGTAGTTCTCGAATCTCCCGGATCCGATTACCGTGGACGGCGGCTCGACGCAGACGCCCATTTCGTCGCGATCGTCTTGGCCGTCGATCGACATGCCGTGCACACCGGAACCCACCAGCACCCGCAGCATCATTCCCTGATCGGCGATCCATTGCGCGGGATCGTCCTGAACCAGCGGGACCATGGGCCCGAGGCGCTCCGATGACGTGAGCGGCACGCTCATTAACCAGCCTTCGCTCGGGCGGCTCAGCCGCGATCTCCTTAGCTCACCTCAGCGTACGGGTCACGGCCGGTGAAGGCCTGCTGGGCACGGGAGCGCGACATGGTGAGCACGGGGGCGCGACAAACCGAGGCTGGGGGTTTAGTCGTGGCCTCCGCCTGGGCCTACTAGGTCGGGGAGGATGAAGACACGGTCATCGCTAGAGATCCGCTTGCCTCCGGTCTTGTTGACGGTGCCCAGCCACATCGCCTGGCCGTCGGGGCTGAGGGCGGCGGCGGCGATGCGGCCGTAGCGTTCGAGCGGGATCCGCAGCGGGGGGCCGATGAACGTGCCATTCGGCCCGATGCCGAGCGCGAATATCGGTGCTCCGCTGGTGAAGGTGACCTGGATGCGGCCCAGCATGACCACGCATCCGGCGGCACCGCTGCCGCCGGGCCAGCTCCAGACGGCCCGGCCCAGCGGCTGTCCCGGCTGGGTCCGGTGCAGCAGATCGTGATCAGACATCTGGTCGGTGATCCACAACTCGTTGGTCAGCGGGTCGACGCACAGCCCGCCGGGTGAATGCAACCCGCTGGCCAGCACCTTGGATCCTCCTGGGTTGCCCGGCGCGGGGCGGCCGAAGGTATCGATCCGCAGCACCTTGCCCGCCAGCGAGGCGGGATCCGCCGCAGCGGCCGGGTTGCCGGCATCGCCCGTGGCGACCAGGAGCATCCCGTGAGTATCGACCGCGAGCGTACCGGCGTTGCCGGTGGCACCTCTGGGGATCCCGGCGAGCACTGGTTTGGGCAGATCCCCGGGTGCGATCCGGACTACCCGGTTGTCGACGGCGGTGGTGATGTAGGCGTAGATCAGCTCGTCTTCGGAGTAGCTGGGGGACAGCGTGAGCCCGGTGAGGCCACCATCACCGGCGGGATCCACGGCCAGCGTGGTCACCTCCTGGTTCGGCCGCTGCCGCTGCACCCGCAGGATCCGGCCGGTGGCGCGCTCAGCGGCCAGGCCTACCGGTGCGGAGCCTGGCAGCACCACCAGCGCGGAGATGGGTTCCAGGCAGGTCGCGACGACCTGCGGGTCGGGGTCGGTGCAGCCCTGCGGCGGGCCCGGCGCCCCCCGGCCTGGCGCGCCAGGGCCTGGCGGGCGGGCCGGCGGGGGGATCTCGGGCCTGGGCCCGGCCTCCGACCCAGCCTCCAGCTTGGGATGGAACGCCCGGGCGGTCCGGTCCGGGAAGGCCGGTGTGATCGAGCAGGAGCACAGCGCCACCAGCGCCGCGATCAGGACGCACACCACGTGGTGAGCCCGGTGCGACGGCGCGGAAGAATGCACGGTCGGCCAGATTAGGCGCGGGCCCGTATGCCGGTGGTGAGCAGCCACCCCAAAACCGAAAGTTCACCGGATTCACGAGCCACCGTCCTCCTCCAGCAGATCCCGCCCGCCACTCCCCGCCAGTGGCATCACATGGGGCGCGCCCCGCTCAGGTGAAGACGCGCCCCATCCGGTGATGGTCAGCTTGTCGGTAGTCCTTGAAGGAACGCTTGCAGGGCAGGGTCGGTCCAGAACTGGCCGACTATCGTCTGCTGGGCGATGGCTACCTGCTCGAGGGCTCTCTTGTTCGCCGCCGCCACCTCTGCGGTGCTGGGGGTGGGGCTGGAGAGCACCAGCGTCTGGTACGCGGCGAGGGCGCTGCGGAGTGTCGCCGCGGTGTTCACCATGCGGGCTTTGGCCTCCAGCGCCGGTTGGACCAGCGCGAAGTCCGATCCGGGCCCAGTCGCCCCACCAGCCGCCGCGCCGGGCAGGTCGGCGGGGAACTTCGGCAAGCTGGCCTTGAGGCCTAGGGCGACGTTGTTGAGTTGCGTCAGCGCGGTCTTGTCCGCGTCGGTGATGGCGGTCTTTTTCACGTTCGCGGTGCGCGCTGCGGCGTTGAGGAGGTTCACGCCGAAGCCGTAGCGGTCCAGGAGGGTGGCGACCAGCGGGGTGAGGTCGGCCGCGGTGGCGGCTGGGTCAGCGAACTTGGCCGCTGCGGCGTTCAGAGCGTCTTTCGTCTCCTGATCGGCGGTGGGGGAGCGGAGCGTGATCAGGGATTCGACGCCGGGGAAGCGGGCCTTGAACTTGTTGAAGGTTCTCTTCGCCTTGGTGAGGTCGCCGGCCGTGAGGGCACTGCGGGTGATCAGGAGCTGTGCGCGGGCCCCTCGCAGGGGAACCAGGTCATCGAACAAGGGGCTCAGCGGCGGCTGGGAGGAGATGAAGTCGATCGCAGCGCCGAATTGCTGACGCAGGTGATCCGCCAGATTGAGCAGGGCTGGCCAGTCCTGTGTGGGCGCGGCGAGGCCAGCATCGATCTGGAACTGGGTGTCGACTTCGATGTCGGTGTACAGCGGCAGGGACCGGTGGTTGATGTAGACCTCCACGGCCTGCCACGCGGCCTCGTAGTCCTCACCCGCTTGGAGGGAAGCGGCGAGGTCACGGTGAGCGATGGCCTGCCTCCATCGCTGAGCGAAGGGCAGGACGGTGCTGATGCTGCGACTCTCTTTGATGGCGGTCCTCCCGGGCTGTGCGGAGCCCGTGAGGGCGCTCGAGGCCGGAGCACCGCTGTGAAGCACTGCCACGCTCGCGGCGGCAGGCGAACCCGCAGGATCGGCCACGGCCGAGCCAACGGTCAGAATGGAAGTGGCCAGGCAGGCGCCGGCGGCCAGGAGCGCGTTCCTTTTTCGCATTGGTTGGTATCCTCAACTAAGCGGGGATGCCCGGACTGCTGTCCGGGCATACGCCAGGGGCACAGTGGTCGTACCCGCCACTGGCGTTTTCTTGCGGAAGTTAGATCGGCCGGTGATCGGGATCGCGCAATCCCGATCACCGCTCGGTATCTGCGATCACCACGTCATATTCGACGCCTTACCTAGCGGTTCTACGAATGTGAACGGGTGATGACGCCACCGTGACAATCCGTGATACCTGACATCGCTGGGTCATAGTCATGCCACCTTCGACACACGCCGATCTAACGGAGATGAACGCTGCCTCCGGATGGTGAACGGCAGAGGTCTGGCGGTCGACGAAAAGATTGCGATAAACCCCACGAGGGACGACTACTTATCGTAGCCTAACCTTCCAGGCGTCGCCTGTGTGATCCACTGTGCCGCGCGCTGGAAGCCGGTTTTGGGGTTTTGATGACCCTCTGGACCTCTGTTCCGTATTAAGTTAGCCTGCCCTAATTTACTGGGTCACGGATTACTGCGGAGCGGCTGATGGAACGGCCCCAGGCGATTGCGTGGGCGGGCTCGATCACGCTGGTGAGCTGCGTCAGTGTGATCGTCTTGGGCGCTCTCTCCGGGGGATTCGGTCTCGGTACCGCGCGGGCTCCCTCCCCTCCCGCGAGCTCGCCGACGAAGCCGGGCGGCGCCGCCGCCCCAGCGCCACGTGGTCCCGAGAGAGAACCCTCGACCGGCGGAATCGAGTCGCGACCGGCGCCCAGCGACGGCGGGACCCCGAGATCAGCCGCCACCCGGCCACCGTCGGGCGGCAGGCCGGTCGTCGCCGCGAGCTCAGGCGCACCGGTTGGCCGCGAGATCGTCCCGATGGGCCTCGTCATTTCCCTAGCTGGCTCCAAGGCTAACGCGGATGGTGTTCCGGGCCCGCTTCGTGATCCCGGCCGACCGGGTACGCCGACTCTCAGCCACGACCTGCGTCACCACGCCGTTATCGAGAAATCGGAACTCGCCAGCCGGTTTTGGGTGAGACTCAGGCGAAAGGTCATGGCTGGCCCGGTTAAGACTGGCCCGGTTAAGACTGGCCCGATTAAGACTGCTGGCGCGCGCGGTCGTCTCGCGGTACCCGATCCGCGGCCGATTTACGTGCCTCGCCGGGGTGAGGGCCGCGATGGTTGATCCACGGGCCCGGCCGGGTAGTGCAATCCGGATCTGGGCGGGTGGTCTGGCTGTCGCCGCCATGCTGATTTTGGTCGCGGTAATGATTCCCACGCGTGGTCACCTGGCCAGGGATCTGGCCGGTTCCGCCGGATGGTGGTACGTGGCCCGGGCTTCCGGTCTTATGGCGTGGTGGCTGTTGGCGGTAGCGGTGGTGAGTGGGCTATTGATGGCGGCCCGGCTCATTTCGGGATCCGCCCGGATCAGGATTCAGAGCCTCCACGAGTTCACCGGAGTGCTCGCGGTGGTATTCACCGCGCTGCACCTTATCTCGGTATTCGCCACGAGCTCTTTGCGAATCACGCTGTGGCAACTGCTCATCCCGTTCAGCAGATCGGTCAATCCGGTCGCGCAGGGCTGCGGTGTGCTGAGCTGCTACTTGCTGGCATCGGTCGGGCTGACGTCCTGGGCGCGGGGCGCACTGCCCTGGCGATGGTGGCGCCGCCTGCATCTGCTGACATTCCCGCTGTTCGCCCTGGTGTGCGCGCATATGGCGCTGGCCGGTACCGACATCGCCAACCCGGGCTTGCACTGGGTCAGCCTCGTGGCGGGAGCGGTCATCCTGTTCCTGACGGTGCTGCGTCTGTTCACCAGGCGGCCAGCTCACCGGCCTGGCGCGGACGCGGCCGATGCCCCAGGACTGGGCGTGCCCGCGCTTCACGAGCCGCGAGAGCACACCAGGCCCTCGGTCGCTCCCCCCGCGGCGGGGAGCGGGATGAGCATGCTC
>DASTBN010000091.1:0-3820 GCA_035712045.1 Pseudonocardiaceae bacterium | reverse complement strand
CGCGGCCTGCGCGGCGCGTGTGGAGAAAAAGCTGAACCGGCTCACCGGAGTACGGGCCAGCGTCAACTTCGCCACCGAGACGGCGCGGGTCAGCTACCCCGACGGGATCACCCCGGACGATCTCGTGGCCGCCGTGGCGCGCGGCGGTTACACCGCTTCGCTTCCCTCCGGCCGGGGGCGGTTCCCCGACTCCACCGCGGATGACGGCATCGGGGCGCTGCGGGAGCGGCTCGTGGGCAGCGCGGTGCTGGCAGCCCAGGTGATCGCCATGTCGATGGCGGCGATGATCCCCGGACTGACCGTGCCGCACAACTTCGCGTCGATGTCGCTGCTTCTCACGACCCCCGTAGTGGTCTGGGGAGCGTGGCCGTTCCACCGGGCCGCGTGGCGGAACCTGCGGCATGGCACGGCCTCCATGGACACCCTGGTCTCACTGGGCGTGCTCACGGCGTTCCTCTGGAGCTGTTACGCGTGGTACGTCGACAGCGGCGGGTTGGTCACCCCAGCCGGGCACGGGGTGACCCCGTCACCAGCACCGCCGGTCACGCACGGCCCCGGACGGGTCTACTTCGAGGTCGCGGCCGGTGTCACCGTATTCCTGCTGGCCGGCCGTTACCTCGAAGCGCGTGCCAAACGACGCGCGGGCGCTGCGCTGCGCGCGCTGCTGAACCTCGGCGCGCGGGACGTGGCTGTGCTGCGGGACGGGCAGGAGACGCGCGTTCCCATCGACGCACTGCGGGTCGGCGAGGAGTTCGTGGTCCGGCCAGGCGAGAAGATCGCCGCTGACGGCGAGGTGGTGGACGGATCCTCGGCCGTGGACGAGAGCATGCTCACCGGTGAGTCGGTGCCCGTGGAGGTTGCCCCAGGATCGGCGGTCACCGGCGGGACGGTGAATACCTCTGGCCGGTTGCGAGTGCGGGCCCGGCGGGTCGGCTCGGATACCCGGCTCGCGCAGATGGCCCGGCTGGTGCAGGACGCGCAGAGCGGCAAAGCCGCGGCGCAGCGCCTGGCCGACCGGGTCTCGGCGGTGTTCGTGCCGGTTGTGATCGTGCTCGCGGTGGCCACCCTGGCGGTGTGGCTGGCCGTCGGTGCTGCGGTCGGGACCGCGTTCGCCGCCGCCGTGGCGGTGCTGATCATCGCTTGCCCGTGTGCGCTCGGACTGGCCACGCCGACCGCGCTGCTGGTGGGTACCGGCCGGGGTGCGCAACTGGGTATCCTCATCAAGGGACCTGAGGTACTGGAATCCACCCGCCGGGTAGACACCGTCCTGATCGATAAGACGGGCACGATCACTACCGGCGCCATGAGCCTGCTCGGCGTGCTGCCCGCGGCCGGTGAGAACGCCGATGAGGTGTTGCGCCGGGCGGGTGCTGTGGAGGACGCCTCCGAGCATCCCATCGCCGCCGCGATCGCCGGGGGAGCCCGGCAGCGCCTGGGAACGCTGCCTGCGGTCACTGGCTTCCGCTCGACGCGTGGCCTGGGCGTGCGGGCCGTGGTGGGCAGCGCCCCGGACAGTGTCGCGGACAGTGTCGCGGACAGCGTCCCGGATAGCGCGATGGTCACGGTGGGCCGCCTCGGCTGGCTAGCCGAGCAGATACCGGTGCCCGAGGCGGTGCGCTCGGCCGCCGGGGGAGAGGAGGCGCGGGGCCGCACCGTGATCGCGGTCGCCTGGGATGGCCAGGTACGTGGCCTGGTCTCGGTGGCCGATACGGTGAAGCCGGGCAGCGCGGCGGCGGTGCGCCAGCTGCGCGAGCTGGGACTCAACCCGGTGCTGCTCACCGGGGACAACGAGATCGTGGCCCGTGCTGTGGCCGCTGAGGTGGGCATCGACTCTGTGATCGCCGGGGTGCTGCCTGAAGGCAAGGTCGAGCAGGTCCGCCAGCTCCAGCGGCAGGGCCGGGTCGTCGCGATGGTCGGCGATGGGATCAACGACGCCGCCGCGCTGGCGCAAGCCGACCTGGGACTAGCCATGGGTACCGGCACGGACGCCGCCATCGAGGCCAGCGACCTGACCCTGGTCCGGGGCGACCTCCGGATGGCCGCCGACGCGATCCGGCTCTCCCGGCGCACGCTGCGCACCATCCAGGGCAACCTGTTCTGGGCTTTCGGCTACAACGTGGCGGCGCTCCCGCTGGCGGCCTTCGGGCTGCTCAATCCGATGATCGCAGGCGCGGCGATGGCGTTCTCGTCGGTGTTCGTGGTATCGAACAGCTTGAGGCTGCGGGGTTTCCGCCCGCTCACGTCCGTGGCGCGCTGACCTACGGCAGCCCGACCGGAGGCCAGCGGACCTGCCACCGCGATCATGGCGGCGTCAGGTCACTCAGTCAGGCACCCGATTGCCGTGACCGGCCTTCCGCAGCGCCTCACGCAGGGTGTCCGCAGCGGTGTCCAGCCCGGCCGGATCCGGATCGTGATCGGCGCCGGCGAAGTCGAAATCGCCGATGCCCCACGCCGGGAATACGTGGACATGCAGGTGCGGAACCTCGAACCCGGCGACGATGAGCCCGGCGCGCGGTGCCCTGAAGCCGATCTTCTGTGCCTCGCCGATGTGCCGCGCCACCACCATGAGATCGCTCAGCAGACCGTCATCCGCGTCAGTCCACTCATCAACCTCCTGCCGGGGAACCACCAGAGCATGCCCCGGCCGCAGCGGCGCGATGGTGAGAAACGCCACGCAGCGCTCATCACTCCAGACAAACCGCCCCGGGATCTCCCCTTCAATGATCCGGCTGAACAGTGTCGTCACTCTTACCTCCCACTCTCGTGTTCTGGGGACAGACTGCACTAATCGGTGGTTGCCCAGGACGTGATCCAGGAGCGCAGCGCGGCACCGCCGTCGGCGGCGGGGTCGGTGGGCGCGATGCGGGGACCGGCGAGGGCTCGGGAGCGGCTTGAGGTGCCACTGACCAGCAACACCGGGCCTGGGTGGCGGCGGGCCAGCTGGGCGAAGTCGCCGTCGCCGGTGGCCAGCAGCAGTGGCCGGTCTTCGGCGCGGTAGGCGCGGGCTAGCAGCAGGTCCGCGCCCTGCCAGCCGGTGGCTGGGAGAAGTTGCGCTCGCGGTGGCCAGTCGATCGCTTCTAAGTTATCTGGCGCGCCCGCGACGACGATGTCTGCGGCTTTTGCGGCGTTCAGGGCGGCGACGAGCAGGCGCAGCCGGGGCACGTCGAGGTTGTCCGCGTCGATGAGCGCCAGCACGGGCAGGATCATGTGGGTCCGCCAATGAGCCCACTTTACAGGGGGCCCTTGGGGTGAATGACGGTGACTCTTTGTGTCGTCTCCCGCTAGGCTGACTGGGTGCCAACTTTCGATGCTGATGCTGTGGACTGCCGGGTATCCGTCTTTGTTGACGGACTGGCTTCCTCGTTCGGTCACGACGCGAACCTGCGGGTGACGAGCTTGTCACTGGACGTCGGAGACGATGACTCGATCACGGCCGATTTCGACGCCGGATCGTTGCGGGTGGTGGACGACATCTCGGATTCCAACCGCAAAGAGATCGAGAAAAACGCGGTGAAAACCCTCGAGGCCCAGAAATTTCAGAAGATCGAGTTTCGCTCGGTGTCCGTGAAGCGGGACGGTGACCGGGCCCGCATCGAAGGTGACTTGACCTTGCACGGCGTGACCAATGAGATCACGGTGAACGCGGAGAACGACGGCAAGAACTGGAACGCCAAGATCACTCTCGATCAGCGTGACTACGGTATTAAGCCGTTTTCCGCGATGCTCGGCGCGCTCAAAATCAAGCCCAACGTCGAGATCAACATCAGCGTTCCCAGCTCCTGAAATAGGTCATCGCTTGGGAGTGGGCTGTGGTGGGACG
>DASTBN010000090.1:0-3014 GCA_035712045.1 Pseudonocardiaceae bacterium | reverse complement strand
TGGGTTCCGCAAGCCTCAAGATCGAACGAAGCTGGAGTATCAAAGAACCGAACCAGCTTCTCTACAAGAGAGAGGAGGGGAAGGCGCTGGAGGCGGGATGACGGTATCGAGTGTGCGCAAAAAGGACTTCACAACGATCCTCGACATCGTGCACATGATGAACGATGATCAGAGCGAGGTGGAGGCGCTCCGAGGGGCGCTGGTCCAGCTGGGAACATTAATGAGCTGCGAGTCGATTTATTACATCGGTGTTGAGCACACTACTGGCCGGATGCTGGGCAACGTCGTTAACACGGCGGGCACCGATATCAGCCAGCTACCAGGCTTCCACACCGCGTTCCGCCAGCACCCAGGATTCGCCGCCTACCGCCGCGGTCAGCTGGTGCCGGGCAGCTCCGCTGCCCTGACCGACCTTGTCGATCTCCCCACATTGCGCAGGCTGGCGTTTTACACCGATTTCCAACGGCCTTACGATGGCGATGACCAACTGCTGTGTATCGCATCAGTCGGCAATCAGCGAGGCACCGTGTTGGTCTTCAATCATGCCCGGCTCGGGTTTTCCGGCCGGAGCCGGGCTATCGCCGACCTCGTCACCCCGCACCTGGCCCAGGCTGTGTGCGTCGGGGACGCTTAGCGTCACTCAGCGCTGCGGTCCGAACGCTGGGCCGTCACGCTGATCAGATTGGCCAAGCCGGGCCACGGCTGTCACTATTGACGTCCCGCGAACGCGAGGTAGTTGAACATCTGGTGGGCGGGGTCACCGACCGGGAGATCGCTCGTAGCCTGGCGATCAGCCCGCGTACGGTGCACAAAAATCTGGAAAGCGCCTATCGCAAACTGCGTATCGGTAACCGCACCAGCCTCATCTCCCTGATCCACCAGAACGGCCACGCGGCCCTTGCCGGCCATCGGTGATTTTTATGGCTGGACTCTTAAATCCCTCCTGAGCCGCCGCTGTGAAGGAGCATTCACTAATGGCCCACGCTGGCCTACTGGCGCCCATACCACGTCCTCGCGCCGCCACGGCTCCTTCACCCCGCGCGCCGGAAGTTGGTGTCAGGCGTGATTGCCCGCCGGATCGCTACGGGTCCGGTGGGTCAGAAGGGTGGCTCGTCGGCGAGTGGGGTGGGTGGTGGTTGTAGTGGGGGTGGTTCGGGCCGATGGAGGATGGGTCCTTCGGACATCAGGGGCAGGTCCCGGGGGCCGGGGTGGGGGTCGCGGGGTCGGGTGCGGGGAGGTCGGGGATGAGGGGTTCGCCGCAGTGTGATAGGTCGCTCCGAGTGAGCTTTTCCAGGTGAAATGTCCAGCCTCGGGCTGGGTTAGCGTCCAGCCGCCTTGGTGTTTCATGGTGTGCTCGCGGGGGCAGCAGGGCCCGCTGTTCGTGGTGACTGTCTGCCCGTCGTAGGCGTGGTCGTGAGTGTGGTCCAGTTCGGTGGTGGCGGCGCGGCGGCGGCAGCCGGGTCCGACGCAGTTCCGGTCGCGCATCTGGATGTGGCGGCGCAGGGCGGCGTGGGCGAAGCGACGGCGGGATGGTCTCGGCGGCTCCACCGCGCCAGGACTCAATTTCGCGATCCCAGCAATCTCGACCCGGGACAGGCCATCCCCCTTTCCGTGACCACAGACCAGGGCTCCAGCCGGACCCTCACGGTCACCTTGGGTCAGCTTCCCGGGAGCTGAGGAATGGCCGGTTTCGTTCCGCACGTCCTGGATCAGGTGAGGTTCTCGTCGGTGGATGTTCGGGTGAGAAGTTGTGCGTGCGGGGTGGCGTGGGATGTTTCGTCTGCGGCGCTGGTCACTGCTCGCGTGCTTGTGGTTGATGTTGGGTGGGGTGGGGTGGGGATATGGATGGCGAGTAGGGCGATGTCGTCGGTGCGCGGATCCTCGGAGTAGGCCTCGAGGGAGGCGCGGACGGCTGTGATGAGGTCTCTCGCGGTAGTGGCGGGTGTGGCGGCGGTGAGCAGCCGGTGGGTGCCGTAGAGGCCGTGCGGGCCGCGGCGTTCGGTGACGCCGTCGGTGTAGGCCAGCAGGGTGTCGCCGGGCGCGAGGTGATGGGTGGTGGCGGTGAGGTGGAGTTGGTTGATCAGGCCGAGCGCGGTTCCGTGTTCGCCGATTAGTTCGGTGGTGCCGTTGGCGCGGATCAGGATTGGTTGTTCGTGGCCGGCCAGGACCAGGTCGCACCGCAGGCCGGGGGGTTGGCCGGGTCCGGCGATCTGGAGGTGCGCGGCCGCGAGCGTGCAGAACTGCCTGGGCTCGGCGCCGTCGATCATCACGTCGTTGAGCAGGGTGAGGGCGGAGATGAGCGGGTGGCCCTCGCGGGTTAGCACGCGCAGGACGTCGCGGATCTGCCCGGTGCGGGCGGCGGCGGGGGGGCCCTTGCCGCAGACGTCCCCGATCGCGGCGAGCCACTGGCCGGGCCGCAGGGTGGTGACGTCGTAGAAGTCGCCGCCGATGTCGTCGCCGGTGGTGGCGGGCAGGTAGTCGGCGGCGAATTCGATGCCGTCAGCGGCGGGTAGCGCGCGGGGGAGCAGAGCTTTCTGCAGGGCTTGTGAGGTGGCGTGGTGGTGGGCGCTGCGGATGGCGTTGTCGATCGCGGTGCCGGCGCGGCGGGCGATGTCGGTGAGCAGGGTGATGTCCTCGGCTGTGTGGGCCCGGTCGGCCGGTCGCCCGGCACTGAGAATCCCCAGTTGGCGCCGGGCGCCCAGGAGCGGCACGGCGGCTCCGTGAGTGGGATGGTGAAACCAGATCGGACTGGCCATGGTGGCCTGCTGCCGTAGCTGGGTGCGCAGTGCGTGCGAGAGGCCGCCACGGGGGTCTAGGGCGGCCCGCAGTTCGGGGATGGCGTTCTCGTCGGTATGGGTGAGCGCGGCCAGGGTTATCTTACCGGCGGGGTCGCTAAGGTGTATGGCGCACCACTGGCCCAGGCGGGGGACCACGACCTGGGGAATGAGATGGATTGTGGATTCGACGTCGAGGGATTGGCCCAGCAGGTGGCTGATGTCGGCGAGGTAGGTCAT
>DASTBN010000089.1:0-3389 GCA_035712045.1 Pseudonocardiaceae bacterium | reverse complement strand
CGATGGCTGCCACTGCAACAGAGACACCGAACGCGCCATCGCCACCGGGCCTTTCACCATCGAACGCATCACCCACGGGCGGATGCCCAAAGCGCCGAGGATCGTTGCGCCGCTTATCGCGGGGATCGCCCGTCCCCGGCCGGGCCGATGGTGACCTCAGAGTTGATCGCGCATGGGAGTGATCGACGCTTCTCGGGGAGGGCCGGTCCTAATTGTGAGCCCAGTTTTGGGCTGGGGTGCCGTCGCACTGGCTGGTGTCGACGGGTATCAGTGATGGTCCTGGCACAAGGGGGCTGGCGAGGCAGCGTCCGGTCGTGACGTCAATGACCGGTCCGCCGGATTGGGTGACAAACCACTGATGCAGCGGCGTGGCGGTTGGGGGCTGGTGCACGAGACGGTGAAGACGTCCCCGGTGGCGTTGCTGCTGAGGCACAGTCTGCTGGCGAGATCGCGAATGGTGCATTTCTCGCGTGATGCTCGTGATTCTCGCCATGGGTACATCTCTCCGTTCTTGGTGGGCGCGTGAGTGATCACCTGAAGGCTCGTGCCCAAAGGTGAACGACAGCGGTTAAAGTGCGTCACGTACTCGGCCAGCGCTGCCGTGAGATGGCGGCGATATACGAATGCACTCGCTGGCGAACACGGCATCGAAAACGCCGGTGAACTCGCTGTCGTGATCCCGGATCAAAAACGTGAGCTGAGCCGCGCGGTCGCCTGCTCCACCACGAATGGCGCATACAGCCGCTGGAGCAGCGGCGTATCGACACAGAAGAAGTGCGTGGCGAGCCACAGGAAGGTGAACGGCCCACCCGGGTGGGTAACTGGGTGAGCCGTTCTCTTGGGTCAGGGTTAAGGTGAGTTCCCCGGGCCGGTTGCCGGTAGCTCCTAGGCTGGCGTACTCCACCTCGTGTTCAGCCGAACTCTCCTCGGCTGATCGCGGTGGTGAACGCGACCCACTGGGTCGGGCCGCATGCCAGCATTGGTCCAGTGGGGTTCTTGCTGTCTCGTACAGCACGGCCGTTGTCGAGGGTGGCCACTTCGACGCAGTTTCCCTGGCCAACGCTGCGGCTGCTCTTTCTCCACATCAAGGCGTTCATTGTGTTGAATACCTTCCCTCCATCTGTTCCAGGAACGAGATCGTTCCCGACTCATCGAGCGCGAGTTCTGTCAGGCGCTCGAAGTTGGCCGTGTACCGGTCAATGCCGCGTGGTTTCTCGACGTACAGGGCGGCGCCTTCGATCTCCACATAGACCGTGTTCATCATCGGTACCTCGGGGAACCGCAACGCCGTGAAGGATCCGGTCATCGCGGGATGGAACCCGGCGGAGAACGGCAAGACCTGGATGGTGACGTTCGGCAGTGCGGTGGTGTCGATGACGTGGCGGATCTGCCTGCGCATGACCTCGGGGCCGCCCACGACACGGCACAGCACGGCCTCGTTGAGCACGGCCCGCAGGATCAGCGGATTGTCGTCGGTGAGTCTTTTCTGCCGGGTCGCGCGTAGCTTGGTGACCCGCTCAGCATCCGTGGGAGCGACAGCCCTGGCGTATTCCTCGGTCTGGAGAAGGCCAGGAATGGGCTCGGACTCGTAGGTCCACACTTCGGTCGCGACGGTCTCCATGCCGAGGAAGTCGGCGAACCAGTGCGGCACGGTGCTGCCGAACTCGGCCCACCAGCCGCGCTCCCCTGATTCCCGTACGAGTCGTTCGAGAAAGGCGAGGTGAGTGACCTCGACGTCGTAGAGCTGGCAGAGAGACCGGAGGTTTCCCACGTCGATACGCCGCGCGCCGTTTTCATACTTACTGATAGTGGTGTCGGTCTTGTTGATCCACGCAGCGGCCTCTTCCTGGGTCTTGCCCGCGAGGTCGCGGAGGCGTCGCAGTTCCATGCCGAGCTGGCGCATCCGCATCGTCGGGCTGCCATCCGCCACCGTCGCCTCCGTGATCAGCCAGTAGTGGGCTCCAGTCTGCACCTGGCAAGTCTGCCGGACAAAACGGCTGCCAGCTGACACTTGACTAAAGTCACCTGACTTATCTATATTGGCTGTGGCTGGTGACTTTAGTCACTTGCCAGGACGTCGGCCCGGATCGGTGGGGCGCGGCTCCTCACCTTCGACGCAGGGCGGGACTAATGGCAGGCAAGCACCGCAAGCGCCCGGGATCGCGCGTGCGCGTACCGGAGCGGCGGGGACCACGCCCGATCGGGATCACCGACGCGACCACCCGCGTCGAGCACCTGATGACTGACGCGATGGCGGCGGAACATCGGCACACGGGCCGCTACCCCGCCTTGTGCGGCGCCGACGTGCTGGCGGCGAGCCTGACCGATCCGGGAATCGGTCAATGCCGGCACTGCCGTGAGCATGTGTCATGAGCGCCGACGCGCCAGGGTGGGTTCATCTGCTCCCGTCCAGTGAGTTGTTCCGGCGGGGCTATGGCGCGAGCGCGTATGCCGCGATGTGCGGGCTGGTGCTCCGCGGTCCGGGCGGCGCGGAAGCGGATCATCCCCGTTACTGCCCGAAGTGTGTGAACGCGGCGCTGCGCTCGTCCGCGCCAGGGATGCCGGCCGATGCCAGTGGTGGTGGCGGATGAGTGCTGAGCAGTCCCGCCGGTTCGTCCTGACCGGTCAGGATCCCCAGGGCCGCAACCGCACCATCATCGGGTGGCGGGAAGCGGAGTACACCGGGGACAGGGTGCTCAAGCGGGTGGTACTCACCCTGGACGCCACCATGGACAGCGCCACCGTGCTCACCCCCGCTGAGGCCATCGAACTGGCGCGGATGATCCTGACGACCGCGCGATGAGCGCCCCACGCGAGACCGGCACCAGGGACTCCTGTCCCTGCTGCGGCGCGGCCTCCGGGTTCCCGGCGGGGCACCGGCCGAACAACGAGGTTCCCGGTGCCCCGCCGGTTCCACATCCACCGCAGAACACCAGCACTGGGACGGTCCAGCCGCCCGCTGACCGGTGGCTGGATGCGGAGGGCATCCCCATCCCGGTGGGCGCGGTGGTGGAACAAACCACCGTTGATATCGAGCTGGGTGCGCTGCGCTCCCGGCTCGGCGAACGGGGCCTGGTGCTGCGCCGCAGCGCCACCCGGCTGGTGGTCGGGTTCGACGGGGAGACCGCGCTGGCCCGCATCCGGCCCCAGCTGCTGCGAGTGCTCGGCGATGACCCCGCCGAGCCCCGGGTGCCGCTCACGCTGCGGCTCTGCGACAGCCTGGCACGCTGGAGTCTCACCACCTGGATGGGTGAGACTCCAGCGCAACCGAGTCAGGGTAGGGGCGAAGCTGGGTGTCGAAGACGAAGTCGGCGACCGAGCGGCCGGAGGACAGGCCGAACTCGGCGTCGAATCGGTAGTGCACGCCGAGGTAGATCCGGCTTATCGCG
>DASTBN010000088.1:0-2120 GCA_035712045.1 Pseudonocardiaceae bacterium | reverse complement strand
CGGACGGCCGTGTCCTGGGCGTCCCAGCTCAGCGCACTGCCAATACCGCCGCAGCCGCTCGGTGCATCCCTTCCCGCACCGAAACCCCCGACGGCGTCGAGATACTGGTTCCGACCGGCAAGACCCCGGAGACCAGACAGTGCCGCACCGTGGTCCGGGTACTCGCCACCAACGAAGTACTCCGGGGCGACGCTGCGAAGATCGTGTTTCTCCTGATCACACTGTCGGCGGCAGTAGTGCTGCTCGGCATCATGCTGGCCACTCGGCTGGCCCGGGGCTTGCTGCAGTCCGTGCGGGACCTGGCCAACGTCGCCGACCGAATGGTGGGAGGGGACCTGAACACCCGGATCACTCCCGACGGCCCCGAAGAGATCCGCCGAGTCGGTGCCCAGCTGAACAGGATGGCGATCCGGGTCGACCACCTCGTCGACGAGCAGCGGCGGCACGCCGCCGATCTCGCGCACCGATTGCGAACACCGCTGACCTCACTACGGCTCGACATCGACGCGTTGCCGAGCGACGAAGCGGCCCGGCGATTGGTGCACGACCACGACGCGGTGACCCGCGCGCTCGACGAGGTGATTCGGGCGGCCCGGCGGACAGCTTCGGCGAGTATCACCCAGAGCGCCGACCTGAGAGCCGTGCTGAACGAACGGGTTGAGTTCTGGTCGGTGCTGGCCGAGGACACCGCCCGGACCATCGACTGCGACCCCGGACCTGAGGCCCTGCCCGTCCGCGCCGACCAACAGGCACTTGCCGCGATGCTCGACGCCCTGCTCGGCAACATATTCGCGCACACCCCAGACGGGGTGTCGATCCAGCTCAGCGCCCGGCGTGCCGGCGGCGACGTGCGGCTCACCGTGGACGACGGCGGCCCGGGCTTCCCCGACCCCCGTGTGATCGAGCGGGGCCGGTCGAACGGCGCGTCCACCGGGCTCGGGCTGGACATAGTCCGCCGCACGGCCGAAGAGTCCGGTGGCCGGATCAGGCTGGACTCATCGCCAGCGGGCGGTGCAAGGGTGGAGATCATGCTCGGGGTGAGCGAAGAATGATGACCAGCTGTGCTTGACCGCCTGCCGGCCCAGACGGGGGCCGGCAGGCGGCGGGACGGAAGGGTCCCGTCCATAGGTGGCCAGCGGCGGGAAGGGGGATGGACGCATGGCCACCAAACTCAGCACAGCTCGTTCCTTGCGTTAATACTTGGTGCAATCGAAGCCTAGCTGCTTCCGGCCCACTTGTGCGCTAAAGCCTGCTCTTGCCCAGAATAAGAAATATTTATCCGGGCTTGCGCTCGATCTGTGCGAAAAACCTCGAGCACGGCCGCGTGGCCGATCGTGACGGCCTGATGCAGCGCGGCCGGGTTTCGCTCGAGCGGGCCGACTACCGGTGACCCTAATGGCGGCCGGATACTTCTTACTCTTCCGTCTCTCCGCAAAAACTGTTCGTCGATGAGTTCGTGCACGTATTGCCGAGACCACGCTCTTAGCCTCGATCCACCGACGCACTCCGGACCGGTAAGTCGAGGTGTTGAAGGTGATCTTGCTTGGGTTAGGGCGCAGGTGATTGCCTGACCTTGCTGTCAGGACGTTCCACTTGGTCGGCCAGGTCGTGCCGTCGCCGGCGGGTGGTCAGGTGGTGGCGGTGTTCGGTGGCCCGCAGGCGCGGGTGAACAGCGCGTTCCACGCGGTGGCCCAGGGCCAGGCGGCGGGTAGGTGCAGGGTGAGCCGGCGCGCGGAGGACGCGACGCGGGCCGGGATCGTGATCAGCTTGCGGCGCAGGGTCGCGGTGGTGGCCTTGGCTAGGTTCGTGC
Source organism: Pseudonocardiaceae bacterium (assembly GCA_035712045.1). GTDB lineage: Bacteria > Actinomycetota > Actinomycetes > Mycobacteriales > Pseudonocardiaceae. Next base: position 310 of record DASTBN010000088.1, on the reverse strand, counting down.
CGGCGGTTGTTGCGGCGGCGCGGGTGAGGTTGAACGCCATGACCGCACACACCAGCCAGGCCGCGTTCGCGGTGAACACCCCGGAAGGCAGATGGGCCAGGGCGGAGTTCTTCAGGTCCGCGTGGACCTGTTCGATGATCGCGTGGTGGCGGTGGGTCTTGTCCGCGGTCACGGTGTCGGTGACGTCGGGGTCGCTGGTGGTGAAGAAGGCGTGGAAGCGCCACAGGTCGAACAGGGTGTTCTGTCCCTGGTTGGCCTTCGGGTTCAGGTCGGGGATACGACGCACGATCAGGCGTCCGGGCACGTGGTC
>DASTBN010000087.1:0-5655 GCA_035712045.1 Pseudonocardiaceae bacterium | reverse complement strand
CGCCGATGCTTGAGGACAGCGGATCCGCCGTCGGCTCCTGTGCCGCGACCGCCGCGCGGACCAGTGGCATCGAGACGACCGCACCTGCCATTCCGCCGACGCGTCGCTGGAGCTCGACGCTTCCCCGGCGACGGGCCGGGTGGACTCTCGCCGGGGCTGCGGCTGCGCTCGCCGCCGTCACATGCGCAATCGGGATCGGACTCAGCGGCCTCGAGGAGGTCACTGCTGCGTCATGCCACTGCCAGGCTGGGCCAGCAGCTGCGCCGGCCCCTGCTGCGCCGGCCCCTGCTCCGGTAAAAGCTAATCTCCCGGCTTCGCCGTATTCTGTCAGCTTCGTCGCCAACTCGACAACGCTAACCCTGGACGAGAAAACTCGAATCCGCAATCTCGCAGCGGCGATGTACGTCTTCCTGATCGCTCACCCAGATGGCATGGTGATTATCACCGGCTATGCTGCCAACGCCCCGGGCAGCACCGTGGCCGGGCGACAAGAAATGTCACTTGCCCGCGCCCGAACTGTTGCCAGCCTGCTCGTAGCCGCAGGAATCCCAGCCGAACGAACGATAGTCATCGCAGGCCACACCGATTCCAGCGCCATACTGAACGGAGTTTTCGAGGAGGACTTAGCTGCCCAGATGCGACGCGTTGACATCACTCTGCAGCCATAACCGGACATCGGCGGTAGGTTGCGACGCCTTCGCGAGCCCGACCGCTTGGCATGCTGGAGCCAGCTGCGGCATCATCGTGAACTGGGTGCCCATAAGAACGCCCCGGCCCACCAGGTTTGAGCCGGGGCGTTCTGTCGGTTCGACGGTGTGACTACGGGGTCAGGCGCCCGGTGGTGAGGGCCGTGAGGAACGCGGCGAATTGCTGGGTGGACACGGCGAGGGTGATTCGCTGCCCGCTGTCCGGGTGTTCTTTGGTGTCCTGCACGCCGGTCCATCCTGCGGCGTGGCCTATGGCGACGCACGCCTGCGCCCCGCTGGATCGGCTAGACTTGCGGTAGTATGTGGTCCGCAGTGCCTGAGCGCCTGGTTGGTCTGTCATGGGTCTCCTGTTCGGTCGTGACCAGGGAATTCCGTCTGGGTTGCGTTGTCCTGGTCGCTGGCAATGATCATATTGTCTGTCGCCCGCGAGAGCGGGAGCTAAATCTCGACAGCCTAGGGCAACCACGGACGTAGCGATCTCACACAAGTGCCGACCGTGGTCTCTACGCGAACGTCGCCGCGATCTCGGCGATCTTGCGGATCGAGTCGTCAGGGTCGAGCGCCTTGGCGACGACGGCGCCGAACACGCTGGTGTGCAGGCGGACCTCGTGGGCTTTCTCCAGGAAACCGCTAGCGTGCGCGTAGTCGAGGAACACAATGGCGGGGTCCTCGGGTTCAGGGAAGGTCAGCAGGATGAAGGTCTGTCCCTGGGCGGGATGCTCGCCAGCCTCATAGGGCAGTACCCGCACCTCCACCGTGGCGTTGTGCTGGGCGTCCAGGAGGTGATGCAGTTGTGCGTGCATGACCTCGCGTCCGCCGACCCAGCGGCGCAGCGCTGCCTCGTTGATCACCGCCGTGTACCGGAAGTCGGTTGCGGACAGTCGTTGCTGGCGATCGATGCGCAGCTGCACCAGCCTCGGCAGATCGGCGGAGCGTAGGAAGGGCGCGGCCGAGCTGATCACGGCCTTGGCGTACTCGGGTGTCTGGAGCAGTCCCGGGACAAAGGCGTCCTCGTAGGTCTGTTCCCAGGCGGCTCCGGCCTCCAGCCCGATCAGCAACTCGATGTTGTCGGGCAGCACGTCGGAGTACTGCTCCCACCAGCCGAGCTGGTCGCCGTCGCGGCGCAGGGTGCGCAACTCCTCAGCCTTACGCTCATCCACCTTGAAGATCTTGATCAGCTTCTCCAGCTGCGCGGGGCTGAGCTGGCCCCGGGCGTTCTCGACCCGGCTGAGCTGGGGCTGTGACATGTCGATCTTCTTGGCGAGGGTCACACCGGACATGCGCTCACCGTCCCGGAGTCGCTTGATCTCCGAGCCGAGGCGTCGCCTGCGCACGGTTGGGCTGATCGCCATGCTGTCTCCCCCCTCGTCCGGTCTGCTTTCCTGCCCAGCGACACACCCGGCCGGTTTACTTGCATCGGGGGTACCTGATACCCCAGAATATTCACGTCTATCCTTGAGTGGTCAGGCACTGGTCGCCGCAGGGTAGTCCGGCCAGGGGCGCCGTCCGAAGTGGGCACCCGAGTCACGGTGGGCGGTGCTCCTGGCCGAGATCGGCGATGAGCACGCGCGGGCATATCCGACCCGCTGGTCAGGGATCGCGGAGGACATGAGGTCATGGCGCGACAGAGGGAGGCGTGAGGGACGTGCCGCCAGCCAGTGACCGGGCCGCGCGTCATCGGCTCGTCTGTGACGCCCTGGGCGACGAGGTGCGCCACGCCGTGCGGGCTGCTGGCCCTGACGCCTTCGATGGGACCGCGTCCATCCAGCACCGGGCCGCTGCCGCGTTGTACCTGCTGCTTCTCGATCATCCCGTCGATCGCCAGGGCCGCTGCCGATCCTGCCGACGTCCCGGCGCGATGATCACTTTCCGTAGTCGGCGGTGCCGGATCCTCGTCATGGCCAGCTACTGGCTGCTGTGCCAGTCCGGCGGGGCGCGGCCACGTTCCCTCCTCGCCCCCGACCTGGCGGGGGACACCACGTCCGGCGCCCCCGCTGGGTCACGCGCCGAGCCCGCACAGACCCCGGCTGGCCGCCGGTCGAGCCTTCCACCGCCCTGCGCTCCTGGCGGCCAGCCGGATCCCAATCACCGGCATGAGAGTTCACGCCCAGGGCCGGTGCGGTCGGCTCGTCGCTGCGACGGTGAGTATCCGCATTGGCCGCGACCGGTCGGCGCTCTCGCCGACGTCCCCGGTCGATGACACGGTCTCTGGTCCTGCCTCCAGCAGTGGAGGAGCTACTCACCGCCCTGGTCGACGATGGATTCGTCCTGTACTCCTGCGGGGACCGCACCGCTCCCCACGCCCTGGCCGTCTCCTATGATTGGCAGCACTACCTGGACATGGTCACCATCCGGGACTTTGACCGGATCACTACCGCCAGAATTCCCAAACGGGACGCGCTCGAGCTCTTCGCACCCGAGGTAGTGGTCTGGGCCTACGAGGGCCCGCCGGAATACGCGCTGCGGGCATTGCTCAACCTGGTGCACCCGACTCACCCTGACGCCCCCGCCGCCGAATACCCCGCACCACCCTCCCTGCGCATTCCCCGCGCGAAACAGCGCCCGATGACTATCCGGCTCCCATCCCCAGAGCGTGCCAACGCGCGCGCCGCCCGGCTCGCCGCCGCGATGACCGGGGGACCCTTCCCAGGGTGAGACTGTGTGACGGGGCCTCCGGCGCTGGTCAGCTCAGCTGGCCTCCTAGCACACTCGTGCGGATGAACCGTGCTGCCCGTCACGTCCGCGATCGACAACGCTGCGGGTAAGACATGCCGAGCTGCACCGATGATCAGTAGTGGTAGCGCGCCTGGAAGATGACGATCTGATCGCTCTCGACGAGATAGACCAGGCGGTGCTCTGCGGTGATTCGCCGGGACCAGGCTCCAGGAATAGTGTGGCGGAGTTGCTCAGGCTTTCCGATCCCTTCGAAGGGGTCCCGCAACATCGCGTCGATAAGCCTGTTAATCCGCTTGAGCATCGTCCGGTCCGCAGTCTGCCAATGGACGTAGTCCTCCCAGCCGGTCTGGGTGAACGTCAGCTTCACTTAAGACCGGTCAAGTTCGTGCTCTTCACTCCGTCCAGCCTTTGCCTGGGCGTAACCGTCAAGCAGGCGCTGGGCATTCGCGGGCGAGCGGAACAGGTACGCCGTTTCCTGCAGTGCGTCATACTCATCGCGTGAGATGAGGACCGCGCTGCCCTTCTTTGACGTGATCTCCACGGCGATGCGATCGTCGTTGACCTGCTGGATGAGCGGGAACAGGGACTTGCGGGCTTCGCTGGCGGTGATCGCCATGACAACCTCCTAGTGTACTGGAAATGGTACCACTAGGCTCCAGTTCGGCACGCCGACCACGGCAAGTGAGGTCCTTACAGTGAACTGCGGGGCGCCACCCATGCGGTCGGCTGGCCGGTGATGGCGGCGAAGCGGCCGTCCGACCGTGTGGTGGGCGGAGCTGCTCAGCAGAGACTGCGGTCTGCCATGGCAGCTACACCCTTCGGGTCGCGCTGGAGATCGCCATGCCCGCCGGCACCGCGACCGCGATCTCCGGTCACCACGTCACTAGGCGCTCGGCGGCGGCATGCTGCGATGCCGGGGTTGATGCGGGTACTTGCGAGCCGCTCAGCGGCCGACAATCTTTTGCTGGATCTTCCGATTCCAGTGACGACACCGTTGGTACATCGGTGCGCCTGCCCGTCAAGCTTCGTGACGCAGCCACGGTGGCGACCGAGATGGGACTCGCTGCCTCGACCACTGAGCTGACCGTCCGGGGCCTGCGCGACGCCTTGGAGGCGTTCGTGCAGCGAGCCGTGCTCGATGCCCACTACGCGCCGCGCACCCCGGCCTGCGTCCGAGCCCGGAGAAGATCACGCTCGCTGCGGCGCAGCTCGATGGCCACCCACTCACCCAGCGACCCGACCTGCTCACGCGCCCTGCGGCGGAGGTGGGCAAGGTGCGTGACGATCCGACGCCCGACGACGTTCTTCTCTATGCCGCCGGGCTCGCTGCGGCAGTGGCATGAGTCAAGCCCGAACGGTCGTCTCCGACAACGAAGCCATCCAGGTGCTAGCCGACGCCACACACCGCAAGCATCGCCGGGACGCGCCGGTTTCCGGATCGCATCGCCAGCCGGTTGCGCGGTGGTGACGGTGCCGGGCGTGGCGGCGGGAGATGTCGCCGAGGTGGTGCTCGGGCCTGGGGTGGCGACCGGGCTTGGGTGGGCTGGCGGTGGTGGCTCCCGAGCTGATGTGATCTCCAGGGAGACGGGGATCACGGCCTCGCCGGTTGGGCCCGTGATGGTGATCTCGCCACGGAACGTGCCCACCCGGGAGGTGTCCACGCTGACCTGGATGCCCTCAGCGGCCTCGTCGATCCGGATCCAGCTCTCTGATGCCCGGGCGGTGCAGGCGCGGGCGAGTGGGGAGCCCTGCAGGCGGACACTACGGCGCGGCGGGATGGCACCCCGCGCTACCTGCCCGAAGTGCAGCTCTCGCTCCGCTGGTTTTATCGCGACCTCGCGCAGCGCCGTCGCCGCAGCCTCGGCGAGGTAGTGAATATCGGTGCGGGCGATCTCCGCCAGCGCCTCATGAGCTCCGGCGGCGACCTGGAGAGCGGCGAAGAACAACTCCCCGGAGTCGTTCTTCAGTCCATGGCAGGACAGATGCACCAGCAGGAGGTCGTCCGGGACAGCCTCCGAGAAGAGATCCTCGATCCGCGCCTGGATGACGTGCGCGGTCTCGTTGTGCACGTCCTGCACGTCGAAGCCACCGATCTGAGGGTCGCCCAGGACCGCGGCCAGCGCCTGCGCGTCCGCCGCCGGGGACAACAACTGCCGCAGTCCCTCGTGGTCGTAGTCGCCGCTGGCGACGATCAGGGCTGTGCGTCGGCCACTCACCGCTCACCATGTCTCGGGGAATGCCGACTCACGAACAGCCCGAAGACCCTCCGCGG
>DASTBN010000086.1:0-12782 GCA_035712045.1 Pseudonocardiaceae bacterium | reverse complement strand
GTGATCGATAAGTCGGTGAACCAGACGGTCTGGAACAAGGGTGTCTTGGCGCAGAGTTTCGATGATCACTCGGTGACCGCGGCCGATCATTCCGTGGCCGCGGGCCGGGATATCAGCGGTGAGGTGGCTAATGGTGATGGCGATGTGGTGGGTGATGGTAATGATGTGGGGAACACCTCCTACCGTGATGATCATTCCATCAATGATTCGTTCAATGGTAACAACGTCGCTGATCATGGTGGTGTGGCCGGGCGGGAGAACCAGGTCGCTGATCATGGCGGGGTGGCGGGTAACGGCAATGATGGGAACGCCACGAATCCCGATCACAGCGCGGTGGCGACTACTGGCGGGCGCCTGGATGCCTCGGCGAACGATTCCCACGACGTGAAGATCAGTGATTCGTTCAAAGACTCCCACGACGAGGCCTACACCCGGACCGATACCGATTCCCACGACGACAACTCTCACAGCGCTCACATCAGTGAGAAGAATTATCAGTCTTTCAACGACGAGTCGTTCGATCATCACAATGACAATGGGCAGTCCTTCAACGATGGTTCGGCCCTGAGTGATACCCATCAGGCGGGCCTGGTGAATCTCAATGCCAGTCCCGCTGTCGCGCTCCCGGTCGAGGGCAATCACGTGGATGTGATCCATCCCGCCTGATGTTCGGGTGTCAGGCCAGGCTCCGTCACCCCCTCGCCCCGGGGGTGGCGGGGCCTTTTTTCGCGGCCGTGTTCCTGGTGGTTCCCGGTGTTATCCCCTGGGGGTCCCTGATTCCGGGTTCCCCGGGTCCCCTATCGGGGCGGCGGGAATCCGGTGTGATCCCCGATGTGACGCTGGTGGGGCGGGCATAGGGTTCTTCTCGTCAGCGGGCGGCCAGCCTGACCGGATTCCCACGAGCGATAGGGAGTGAGTTCCATGTCGTATCACGTCAGTCGTTACAGCGCGGTCGATCACAATGATTTTCATCACGTCAGGTTCGACCACAACACCTTCACCGATCACGCCTACAACGGCAACCACGAATCCTTCCTTAGCGACTCCGCGGTCAGCCATGTCGACCAGGCTGGCCTGGTGAACGTGAACGCCAGCCCGGTGCTCAACGCCCCGATCCACGACAACGACTTCAGCCTCCACCTCTTCTGAACCCCGCACACCAGGCACTCAACCGGCTCCGCCACCCCCTTCGCCCCGGGGGTGGCGGAGTTTTCACGTGTGCGCTCGTGAGCGGCGATGCGGGTCATCGGTCTTATCGCCACTCACGAGTTACCCTCATAAGGCCCCTAATTCCAGGTCCCCCGGACCCCCTATCGGGGCGGGCGGGGATCCAGTGTGATCCCCGATGTGACGCCGGTGGCGCGGGCATAGGGTCCTTCTCATCACCAGGCGGCCAGCCTGACCGGATCCCCGACCAGTGCTAAGGAGCGAATCCCATGTCCTATCACGTCAGCCGTTACAACACCGCCGACCACAACGACTTCCATCACGTCAGATTCGACCACAACACCTTCACCGATCACGCCTACAACGGCAACCACGAATCCTTCCTCAGCGATTCCGCGGTCAGCCACGTCAACCAGTACGGCGCCCTGAACATCAACGCCAGCCCGGTGACCAACGCCCCAATCCACGACAACGACTTCAGCCTCCACCTCTTCTGAACCCCGCACACCAGGAAAACACCAGCTCCGCCACCCCATCACCCCGGGGTGGCGGAGCTTTGTAGTCATAGAACGAATAAAACAGGCCATGTCGCGGTGTGCGGGGCTGGCCACAGGATGGCGTACGTCCGGCCGTCGTGGTCGGCTCCGCGACGCACTGCCGGTTCCCGATCGACATGGCATTGGTGGTGCCGCTGACTGCCCGAACCGGGGCTTGGAGCACCACGTACGGATCGGCCCGCCTCAGTCGGGTCTGCGCCAAGCGAGCTGGGCACGCGCCGAGGACATCACGGCGGGCTCTCCGAGCCATCGGCGGGGACGATCCGGCGGGCGGAGACCGTCCATCCGATCACCGCTAGGCGCACTTCGCCGCCATTCTGCGCGGTGCCGCAGACCTCGCTACGGTAGGGAACATGTTAGCCATCACTGAGACAGCAGCACAGGCCATCAACACTCTGATCTCTGAGAACCAGATGCCCGAAGGTTCTGGGCTCCGGATCGCACCACAGGCGGATGGGTCAGGATCGCTGCAGCTCTCCGTCGCGCCCGCGCCAGGCGAGCGGGACACCGTTGTCGAAGGTGGCGGTGCCACCGTATTTCTCGAGCCTGTCGCAGCACAGGTTCTCGATGGACAGCTTCTCGACGTGCATCGCGTCGCGGAGGGCGACCAGAACCAGTATCAGTTCGCCATCACTCCACGCGAATCCGCCTGAGCCCGCCGACATCCTGTATGGGAAGTCCGTTGTCGAGGGCCGTGAGCCCGAGACTCCACCATGTGAGCAGTGCTCTGGGGCAGGTCTGGGGTCCGATGCCGTGAACTGGATACCAGTCACTTTTTCGCGTGGCAACTGATCCGGTAACCCGCCCGCCAAACCCAGCGGAATGCCCCGGCACAAGTGTCAAATGTGGTGGGCCGGGGCATTCTGGTGGGCGCTCGTCGTCACTTCGGCTGGGCTGCGCAGCGGGCTCCCTCCGGCGGCAGCACGAGATCGACGAGATAGCGCGTCACGATGTCATCCACGCAGGCGTTGCCCTCGAGAGCCGCGCCGTGCTGGGTGCCCTCCACGGTGAGCAGCCGGGCGCCCAGATCCTTCGCGAGGTTTACCCCCTGTTGGAAGGGGGTGGCCGGGTCACCGGTCGTTGAGATCACCATGACCTGGGGGAGCCCGGAGATGCGCGGGACGTGTGGCGGGCGGGTGCCCGGAACCGGCCAGAACGCGCAGTTGTCCCGCGCGGGGTTCGGACCGCGCCCATCGTCCAGCACTGGAGCGGCCGCGCGCACCCGCTTGTCAAGCTCCAGGGCCTGCGCCGGGTCCTTGATGGGGTCGGAGTCCAGGCACGCGATCGCGTACGCGATATCCATGAGGCCGTTGTAACCGCCGTCTGATTGACGGCCCTGCATGATGTCGGCGAGCACCATCAGCGGCTCGCCTCGCCCGTGAACCAGCTCCCCCAGCGCCCGCTTGAGGAAGCCCCAGGCCACCGGGTTGTACAAGGCTGCGTAGGTACCGAGAACCGTATCGGTGTAGGACAGCTTCCGGCCATCGCGCAGCGTGACCGGGTGGTCGATGATCGGCCAGGTGAGCTGGTGGTAAGCCTCAGTGGCCTTAGCCGGATCAGGGCCGAGTGGGCAGTCGCCTTGAATGGCGCACCACGCGGCGAAAGCGTCGAAGGCATGCTGGATGGCGCTGGCCCGGTTGATCGAAGCGTCGATTGCGTTCTGGTTCGGATCCACCGCGCCGTCCAGCACGAGCGCGCGCACATTCTGTGGATACTCCTCAGCGTACGCGGTACCCAGCCCAGTGCCGTAGGAGTATCCGAGGTAAGTCAGCTTCGTGTCACCCAGTGCCGCGCGCAGGATGTCCATGTCCTTGGCAGCGTCCCGGGTGCCCATGTTGGCCAGTACCGCATCGCCACCGCTGCGCTCGCTGCACTTGCGCGCGAAGTCCTTCGCCCGATCCTCGAGACGGGCGACCGCAGCTGGGGAGGTGCCGACCACGACGTCCAGCCGGACCGCGTCGTGCTCGGCGCCGGTGTAGCACTGGATCCTTGGCTTGCTGGCGCCGACGCCGCGCGGGTCGAAGCCGACCAGGTCAAACCGCTGGGCGATCGGGCCGTCGCCGAGCCTTGTGACCAGCATCGCCGCGAACTCGATACCGGACGCCCCCGGGCCACCAGGGTTGACCAGCAGTGATCCGATCCGTGTGCCGGGCCCGGTGGCCTTGCGCCGCAAGACGGCTATCTGCCCGGCCTGCCCGTCGGTGTGGCTGTAGTCCAGCGGCACCTGGAGGTAGGCGCAATCGAGTGCGGGGTCGGCGAAACGCTCCTTGTCAGACTCAGCGATCGTGAACGCGGCACAAGGGCCCCAGGTGAGCTTCTGGCCGCCGAACTTGTCCAGGTTCGTGAATGTGGAGCACGCGGCCGCGGCCAGCAAGATGGCCAGTGCCAGGACCAGCGGTCCGCTTCGGCGAATTGTGCGCAATCCCCACATCCTCCCTCATCCGCCGCATTCGCCGGGCGCGAGAGGCAGCGGAACTATTCGCCGCGAGAGCGTGAGCGCCCATACCCTCCGCGAAGCGCCCGATCACAGCCAAGAGGAGGTACAACGCCGTCGCCCACAAAGTGAGTCGTTTCACAAGGGAACATTACCGCCACTACCGCACTCGAGGCACGCACGTCATCCTGGAGGATCAACGCCGCGCCGTCATGGACAAGCATGACCGCACGGGGAATACGCAGTGCGGGCGGTGCTGGATAATCAGTGGTGGGGCGTCAAGGCGTACGGGGTGCATCAAGTTGAGCAATGCCCGTAGTGCCTGTTCTGGTGGGCTCTCGTAGGCCCACATCACGTTCTCGGGTGCGAAAAGGTCTAGGTTCCCGTTCGGGGATTCTGGTGGCGGTGATTCGGCCGAAGTTCCGGATCGTGACCGCATCCAGGTAGTGCCGCCAGTCGTAGGGCACGGCCAGAGTGTGGGGGTGCGGCGCGGGCCCCCACGATGGGCGCGATGTCTGGCCGCGGCTATCCGGGGCTGGGCCGAGCATCGCTACTGGCGATCACTAGATAGGGTGAATAGCTGATGACAGGCGCGGGGAGGGCCCAGGACTGTCATGATCCGGAACATATGGTCGATTCATGGCAGCGGTCGCAATGGTGGGGTCGGTAGTCTCCGATGCGGAGGTCCTCGCCGAGCTGCGTGCCGCGTGGGCCGAGGTCTTCTGAAGCTACGCCCGATGCTGGTCAGCTATGGCCGAAGTCGCCCGGCGAACCACCACCGGCTGGGAAACCGCCGAGATCGCCGCTGCGTTGACCTTCACGTCTCGCCGGGCGGATTACGAGCTGAGCTGAGCCCAGACTCTGATCGAGCACCTGCCTCGGGTGCACGCCGCGCTGGCCGCCGGGGAACTAGATCAGTTTAAGGCCCGGGTGTTCGCTAACTACCTGGCCAACGTCACCCCGGCCCAGGCGGAGCGGATCTGCGCCCGGCTGGTGCCGCGGGCTCCGGGGTGGACCACTGGGCAGCTGACCGCCCGGTTGTTGCGCGAGGTGCAGGCCATCGATCCGGACTACACCCGCCGCACTTACCAGCAGGCCGTGCGCGATGACAGTGTCTCTTAAGCGCATAAGTCCGAGGAAGATCGAATAAGATCCGCAGAACAACGCCACCCTGGCGCCACGTTGACTACCAGGGGTGTTAAGGGTTGTCAGTTAGTAGTACTGGCTGGAGCAGTACTGGCTGGAGCGGTCAGCCTGAGTGGTGGGGAGCACGCGGCGTAGCCTGTCCGGGTACCCCTCGCCGAGGTACGCGCCCCGGGGGCATCGGCGGGGGATCTGGCGAGGGAGTGGTTCTGTGGTGGACGCTGAGGAAGCGTCGGAGGACGCGCGGTCTGAGGAAGCGTCATCGATCGGCGCGCGCCAAGTTCATCCGGCGCCGTCGCGGGCTGAGTCAGGATGTGGTAACCGGCTTGGCGGGGATCAGCGCGCCGTATCTGTCGCAGCTGGAGAATGGACATCGCGGGTTCAACCGGCGGGGCCTGATCGAAGACTTGGCCGACGCGCTGAGTTGCTCGGTGATGGATCTCACTGGCCAGCCATACCTACCGCCGGATCGAGCGTCCGCCGACGCGATCGCCGCGATGACCGGGGTCAGCGTGGCCCTGCACGATTCCACCCTCGACGACGTGCCAGACATCCCCACACGCCCGGTGGATGATCTGGTCCGGGCAGCGGCGGAGCACTCGCGAACGCCGACCATGTCCAGTTCGCCAGGATCTGCGGGCTAGGGGCGCTGATCACAGAGCTGCATGTAGTCGCGGTGACCGCTGATTCGGATAACCGCCGCAAGGCCCTCGCTGGGCTCGTCGAGGCGTGTATTGCCGCACGTGCCCTTGCCGGGACGCTCGGGCACGTTGAGCTGGCTGTGGCCGCGGCCCGCCGGGGCTACGACGCGGCCCGGAGGCTGGAGCGACCCGACCTCGTGGGTCTCACCGCGATGGGGCGCACGATGACACTGGGGCGCATCGGTGCCCGCAGACGCGCCTACGCGATCGCAGCCGAGACGCTCGCCGAGTTGTCCTCGCAGCCGGGGCCAACATCGGAGAGTACCGAGATTGCCGAGGCATGCGGGATGCTTCACCTGGGCGCTGCGCTGGTGTCGGCCCGCGACGGCCGCACCGATGATGCCTCCACTCATCTCGGTGAGGCCCGCTCCCTTGCCGCGCATACCGGCGAACGCAGTCACGTGCGCTTTCACTTCGGCCCGACGAATGTCGCCGCGTGGGATCTGTCGATCGCAGTGGAGACCGAGCTGGAGAGCCTGTGTAACCGTCTCGGCATTCGTACTCAGGGTAGCGAACTGCAAAGCTCCAGCGTGATCTAGGCCGCAGTGTCTTCCGGGTGACGGAGACCACAACTTCTTCTGATAAGTCCCTCGCCTGGTACCTCCGGTCCCTGGCCGACCATGACACTCATCGCGGGTGGCTGGGCGGTGATGGCGCCGTGCTGACGCTCTGCGGGGCTAGCTTCATCCCCTAAGCCCACGGTGCGAGTAATCGGCGAGCCGCCGGGGCGGCTGGTGGACGGCCCCCTGAGCTGGCGTTGCCCCCACTGCCGGAGCAGGTGTGCCAAGCGTGTCAGCGTGAGCGGAAGGGCCAGTGAGGGCGGGCAGGCATTGCGCCGTACCGCAGGGGTCCCGCTGACGCCGGTCACCGGCACGGTGTTCATCACGTTGAGGTATATACACCTGTGCGATTTCCCTAGGCACCAAAAGAAGGCCCTGAGAGGGCCGTAGAGACGACGAAACCGCCATCCTAAGTAATCGCCTATGGGTGGCGGTTTTTCATGCTGTTAGAAACGATCTGAGAGCCTGTTTTCGCTTGGGAAGAGAGATACTCAGGGTACGTCGATGTCCGGTGATCAACTCACTGTAGAAAAACGGGGTCCCGGTGGGGACCACGGAACAGCACCACCACTCTAGGCTCAGGGGTTAATTTCCTTGGGAAGGCACCCGACCGCGATGTGTAACCCAGAGGAAAAGGGAACGGCCAGAAAATATGAAAACGAGTTGACTTCTCGGGGCCGGGCTTACAACAGCCATCCGGTCTATATGCGCAATCGCGGCACCAGTCATCAATGCGGCCGGACCAGCCGCCCCCACATCAGAACGGGCGGCTGGCCGCCGGACGGCGTAAGCGGCGGCGGAGAACGCTGCGCTGCGGGCTTATTCCACGCGCGGTCATTCCCTGCCGTGCACTAGCCGCTCAGTCGAGGCCGGTGAGTGCGTCAGCGACGGTGCGGTACATTCGCAATACCTTGTCCACGCCGGTGACTCGAATCGCCCGGCCTACCACACCGTGGTCCGCGCCGGTCACCCGCAAGGCCATGGCTTGATCCGCAGACGCGGTGACGAGCAGGGCGAGCCCGGCCGAGCTCAGGAAGCTCACCCCGCTCAAGTCGAGCACAACCATCGCGCCCGGCTCGGCTTCCCGGCGGGCCGTGTCCAGCGCGGCGGCCAGCTTTGGGGCGGTGAGCGTGTCCAGTTCTCCCTCGGCCCTGATTACCGCAGCCTCTCCGACCCGGGTGAGGTCGAGCCGCATCATTGCCGCGGCGAACTCGTCGTCATCGGGATCTGCCACAACCCGAACAGTAAGGGGTCGGCTGACTGGGGTGGTCAGCTTCGCGGGACCCTACCGGATTTGTCACTGGGTGAGGTGATGAACTGCGGTGAGTCGTGCGCGGAGCCGGTCCAGAAGGGCATCGCGGGCGGCGGGGTCAGTGGGTGTGGGTGGGGCGAGCATGGTGAGCGCATCGTTGATGGCCTCGGCTGCGGCCGCGTATCGGGCGGCCTGCTGGGTTTGGGCGGTGGTGAGCCGCCATAGGTCGACGAACACTGCCACTTTGGATTGGAGCACCCAGGGGTCGAAGGGTTTGGTGATGTAGTCGACCGCGCCGGCCTGGTAGCCGCGAAACGCCAGATGCGGGTCGTAGTCCGCAGCAGTGAGCAGCAGGATGGGGATGTGACGGGTGCGTTCGCGCTGTTTAATATGTCCGGCGGTTTCGAATCCGTCCATGCCGGGCATCTGGGCGTCGAGCAGGATGACGGCGTAGTTGTCGGTGAGTAGCCGTTTGAGTGCGTCTTCGCCGCTGGTCACGCTGATCACCTCGACGGGGAGGCGGTGCAGGATGGCCTCCAGCGCGAGGAGGTTCTCTTTGCGGTCGTCGACGGCGAGCACCTTCGCGGTGGCCGTTGAGGTGCGTTTCGGGTTGTACAGCGACGTCACCTGGCCCCCTAGTCTCGACCGGCCGTGCCGATGACATCCGCTGCGGTCGTGGTGGTGGATCGCGGGATCCAGGACGCCATGACGGTGAGGAGCTTATCCTTGTCCACCGGCTTGGTGATGTAGTCCGACGCACCGGCGGCGAGGCTGGATTCGCGGTCGCCGGGCATCGCTTTCGCGGTCAGGAACACGACGGGCAGGTCGCGGCCTTGGGGGAGATCGCGGATTCGGCGGGTGGTCTCGTTGCCGTCCAGGTCGGGCATCATCGAGTCCATCAACACGATGTCGACCTGGGGGTTCTGGGTGAGCAGGGCGATGCCGTCGGCGCCGTTGTCGGCGTAGAGGACGTCGAGGCCGTGCATTTCCAGCGCACTAGTCAGCGCGAATACGTTGCGGATGTCGTCATCGATAATGAGGACGGTGACGCCCTGCAGCCGCAGCGAGGCCGGCCCGGTGCTGGCGGACTCGGCCAGGATGGATCGCCCCCCTGCGGGTAGCGGCGCCGGCGGGCTCATCAAGCCCTGCGGCGGGGGCGCGATCGGTGGCGGTGGTTCCTGGGGCAGCAGCAGGGTGAACACCGAGCCGATTCCCGGCTGGGACGACACCCGGATGACCCCGCCGAGTATCCGGACAAGTTCCTTGCTGATCGACAGTCCCAGCCCGGTGCCGCCGTACTTGCGGCTGGTGGTGCCATCGGCCTGCTGGAATGCCTCGAAAATCATGTCGAGTTTGTCGTCGAGGATCCCGATTCCGCTATCGCGGACGATGAAGGCGATGATCGGCCGATCCACCCCCGGTATGGTCAGCTCGGGTGCCGCGCCTGGTGCGGCGGGTTCGATCGTGAGGCCGACACCGCCAGTGTTGGTGAACTTTACCGCGTTGGACAGCAGATTGCGCAGGATCTGCTGCAACCGCTGGGGATCGGTGGTGATCGACGCAGGCAGGCCGGGATCGAGCTTGACGGTCAGCTCCAGGCCCTTGTCCTCGGCCTGGGGACCGAACGCGGCCACGACGTAATTGCACACCGCAGCCAGCTCGACTTCACTCGTCTCGATGTCCACCCGGCCAGCCTCGATCTTGGATAGATCGAGGATGTCATCGATGAGTAGCCGCAGATCCGAGCCGGAGTTGTAGATCGTGGTAGCGAACTCGCGTTGCTTGGGGGTGAGGTTACCGTCGCGGTCATCGGCCAGCATCTGCGACAGCAGCAGCAGCGAGTTGAGTGGCGTCCGCAGCTCATGGCTCATATTGGCCAGGAACTCGGATTTGTAGCGACTCGCCCGGTCCAGCTGCTCGGCTTTCTCCTCGACCCCACGCCGGGCCGCGTCGATCTCGGCATTCTTGATCTCGATGTTACGGTTCTGCCGGGACAGCAGCTCGGCCTTTTCTTCCAGCTCGGCATTGGTGCGCTGCAGTTCCGCAGACTGTTCCTGCAGCTCACGAGCCAGCCCCTGGGACTGGACTAGCAGCTCCTCGGTGCGCCGGTTGGCTTGGATGGTCTTGATCGTCACTCCGATGGTGGCGACCAGTCGCTCGAGGAAGCTCAGGTGGAGTTCGGAGAAGACCTGGGTCGAACCCAATTCGATGACCCCGAGCGATTCGCCTTCGAACAGCACCGGCAACACCACCACGGTACGCGGGGAACATCCGCCGATCCCGGACTGGACGGGCAGATACCCGGCTGGGACCTCCTCGACGAGGACTACCTTCTTACTGGCCGCAGCCTGGCCGACAAGCCCTTGACCGGACCGGACTGTGGGCGCCGCGGTCTCCTCCTCCAGCGCGTACGCCCCGTAACGCCGCCATTCAACGGGTCGGGTCCCCAGCCCGTCGCCGTCGGACTCCACGGCCAGGAAGAACGCGCCCACCTGCGCGTTGACTAGCGGAGTGACCTCATTCATGATCATTCTGGAGACTTCGGTGAGGTCCCGCTCGCCCTGCAGCAAGCCCCCGATCCGGACCAGATTGGAGTCCAGCCAGCCCTGTTCGGCGTTCGCCCTCGTAGTCTCCCGCAGGTTCGCGATCATCTGGTTGATGGTGTCGGTGAGATCGGCGACCTCGCCGCGCGCGGCCACACTGATCTGCTGGGTGAGGTCTCCGCTGGCGACCGCGGTGGACACCGTGGAGATCGCGCGCAGCTGGGTGGTCAGGGTGGAGGCGAGCTGGTTGACGCTTTCGGTCAGGTCCCGCCAGGTCCCCGACACCCCCTTCACCTCGGCCTGGCCGCCGAGGCGGCCCTCGGTGCCGACCTCGCGGGCGACCCGGGTGACCTCGTCGGCGAACCGGGACAGCTGATCGACCATGGTGTTGACGGTGGACTTGAGCTCCAGGATCTCCCCGCGGGCGTCCACGGTGATCTTCTGGGACAGGTCCCCGGTCGCCACCGCGGTGGTGACCTGGGCGATGTTGCGGACCTGCGCGGTGAGGTTGCCGGCCAGCTGGTTCACGCTCTCGGTCAGATCCCGCCACGTCCCGGCCACGCCTTTGACCCGCGCCTGGCCGCCGAGCTTGCCTTCGGTGCCGACCTCGCGGGCGACCCGGGTGACCTCGTCGGCGAAGCTGGAGAGCTGATCGACCATGGTGTTGACGGTGGACTTGAGCTCCAGGATCTCCCCGCGGGCATCCACAGTGATCTTCTGGGACAGGTCCCCGGTCGCCACCGCGGTGGTGACCTGGGCGATGTTGCGGACCTGCGCGGTGAGGTTGCCGGCCAGCTGGTTCACGCTCTCGGTCAGATCCCGCCACGTCCCCGAGACGTCCTCGACCTGTGCCTGGCCGCCGAGCTTGCCTTCGGTGCCGACCTCGCGGGCCACCCGGGTGACCTCGTCGGCGAAGCTGGAGAGCTGATCGACCATGGTGTTGACGGTGGACTTGAGCTCCAGGATCTCGCCCCGGGCATCCACAGTGATCTTCTGGGACAGGTCCCCGCGGGCCACCGCGGTGGCGACCTGGGCGATGCCCCGGACCTGGTCGGTGAGGTTGACCGCCATCAGGTTCACCGCGTCGGTGAGGTCCTTCCAGGTGCCCGCGACGTTGGGCACCGCAGCCTGGCCACCGAGGCGCCCGTCGGTGCCGACCTCGCGGGCCACCCGGGTGACCTCATCGGCAAACCGGCGCAGCGTGGAGGTCAGCGCGTTGATGGTGTCCGCGAGTTCGGCGACTTCACCGCGGGCATTCACTGTGATGGTGCCCGACAGGTCACCCTGGGCGATCGCGGTGGCGGCCGAGGAGATCGACCGCACCTGGTTGGTGAGGTTGCTGGCCATAGTGTTCACCGAGTCGGTGAGCGCACGCCAGGTCCCGGCCACCCCGTGGACGTCGGCCTGGCCACCCAGGCGCCCGTCGGTGCCGACCTCCCTGGCCACCCGGGTGACCTCGTCGGCGAAACTCGACAGCTGCCCGACCATCGTGTTGACCGTGCGCCCGATCCGCAGGAACTCCCCCCGAAGCGGCCGGTTCTCGATCTCCAAGGCCATGTGCTGGGACAGATCGCCCTCGGCGACCGCCTCGATCACCCGGGCGATCTCCGCAGTCGGCCGGACCAGATCATCGATCAGCCCGTTGATCGCGTGCGCGGACCCGGCCCATTCCCCGTCGAAAGACTCCTCGTCGAGGCGCTCCATCATCCGGCCCTCGCGGCCCACCACCCGGCTGATCCGCAGCAGGTCGCGGTTGCGGCGCTCCAGCAGCGCGACCAGCTCGTTGAACTGGTCGGCGACCTCCCCGGCCGCGCCGCTGCGACGCGGCAGCCGCACATCCAGGCGCCCACTGCGGACCTGCCGCAACGCCTCGGCCAGCTGTGCGTTGGCATCACCCCGCCGTCGGCCGTCCTGGGCCGGGGCCGCAGTTTCTAGCGCTGTCATGTGCGATGCCTCCGCCCTGGGGGACAGCTATAGAATGCCATCTAAGCGGCGCTGGAGTGTGCGCAGGATGCCAGGGAGTGCCGCTGAGCCGATGCACAGCCCGACCGGCAGACTGTAGCAGTGGCTACCGAACTCCCGGTCCGCCGACGGTTTCCCCCCACGGCTGACGCGCCGCGCCGAGCGCGTGCCGCACTGCGCCAGAGCCTACGCACGGCCGGGCTCGACGACCACGGCGAGTTCACTGACACCCTGATCCTGCTGGCCAGTGAGCTGTTCGACAATGCCCTGCTGCACGCCGGAACCGAGTTCGACTTCGACCTCGACATCACCGGCCCGCCCGGGGGCCCGCGCACCGTGACCGTCGCGGTCAGCGACCACGGCACGAGTCCGCTTGAGCAGCACCTCGCCCGGCTCCGCCCGCGCACTGGCCGCGCCGCCAGCCACGGGCGCGGCCTGATGATGGTGCAGCGGCTGGCCACTA
>DASTBN010000085.1:0-2298 GCA_035712045.1 Pseudonocardiaceae bacterium | reverse complement strand
TCCAGCCCCTCGGCCGCCAGCCCGGGGCGACGGGGCAGAACCTCTACCCCGGTGAGCTCGTCCGCCGAGAACGCCTCACGACCCACCGGCCCGGCGCTACGACCCCTGGCGCGACGCCGAGGGCACCCACATTCCCGTCGGTGCCCATGTGGAGCAGGGCACGGTGGCCAAAGAACTACGGTGCGCTCGCCACGCGAGCACACCAGCGGGCACAGGTGACCTGCTGGGGTCGCGGCTCCCGGCTGCTGGTGCGCTTCGAGGGCGAGACCGAGCCGGTGAGCATCCGGCCACACCTGCTGCGGGTGCTGGACTCATGAGCCCGCTCACCAGCCTGATCAACACCATCCAGACCAGGCAGCTCAGCCCCGGCAGCGGGACACGCTGATCCCAGGGTCGTTTTGCCCCACCAAGACACGGAAGGCTCCCGATCATGACGGAGAACCCGCTGACGCTCGATGAGGTCATCCAGCGACTGACCGAGCTGAGCACCACCCACCCTGAATGCCGACAATGGCCGTGCGGATGCTCGTCATCAACGGAACCGGCCTGGTCACTGAGGTCTTCCTCGAATGCCACGACGCAGACGAGGGCGAGCGCGCGAACCTCCTCACCGCACGGGAGTGACAGGCTGGCCGGTTCCCACCATCCGGGTCCCTGACCAGCTCAGCGCACACCTGCCGCGACGAACGACCGAGCCGAAGGGCTTGCCCCTTTCCCGTGATTCGCACCGGGCACACTAGCGCCATGGACCGCCCGCGTCCTCCCCCGACAACTTCTATTCCCGATGGGGCGCGGTCGCTGAGGGATACGGACGGGGATGTGCTCGGGGAGGCAGCGGGATGGCGGGGAAGTTTCCCCGGCGCCTCCCCGCTCCTAATCGCATCAGTGCGGTTCGAGGGCCGACGCCCCACGCCTGCGCACGAGCTGGGATCGTGACCAGACCCGGCAGTGGCGACCACAGCTCATCACCCAGCGTGGTGTCGCCGCCGAAGCGGCGATCTGTTCGCTATGATGCTGGCCGTGGATGCCGCCGAGGAACTACCAGTCGAGGATCCGGTCGCCCTGGCCCGGGCGATCGACCGGGTGGCTCGTGGCGAGATCGTGCACTTGGTGCGAGGCGGCCACCCGGTTGCCGATCTGGTGCCCGTTGGCGCCGATCCCATGAGCACGCAGGCCCAGCAGGCCGCACGGGCGATCACCCAACGGATGGCCGACCGGTTCGGAGCGCCCACTCTGGCGCACTACCGGCGGGTGTATGACTCCTGCGGCCAGTCCTGGCCGGGCGAGGAGGAGATCCGCCGCCGGTTCCCCGTGGCGGATGCCTCCTGACCGAGCGCACCCCCTCGCTGCTCGTCGGCGGGCGGATCCTGCACGCGAGTGCGGTCGCATCGTGGGCTGCCGGTGAGTTGGCGATCCAATCCTGGCTCGCGGTCGCACCCGTGCTGGGCTTGACATTCCTGCTGCCCGACCTGGCCGTGACCGAAGTGCGGACTTTGCGACCCCATGCCGGTGGCGTGATCGACGAGCTGGTGAACCATCCGCATGTGGTGCTCACCCGGATGAGCCCGGCTGATGCCACCAGCGTCGAAGCGCTGCTCGCGACCAGCCGCACCTTCGATGCGATGGCGGCCTGGGTAGTCCATTTGTGTCGGCAACGCGGAGGGTGGACCGCGCTGACCACCGACCCTGGCCGGTTGCAGCGCATCGACCCGCAAGTGCCTACCGAACTGTTGCTCTAACTCGCGAGGCCAACGGGGAATGTGCTGTCCCTCCGGGCTCCGCGACCGACACCGACACCGCAGTTCAGGCAGTGATCTCGTGGGCAGGGGTGGTGGCGGTGGTCGTGGGTCTCCATGGGATGCGGGCGATGGCCACGATGCCGGAACGGCGGCTGGCCAGTAGTTCGGCCGCGCGCTACTCCCCGGCCAGCCGGACCCGTCCCACCACCAACGCCAGATGCCGCCAAATGATCCTCGCCGGTGGTGGCGCCCAGAGCCCTTGCTCGCGGCCATATCTGCGGCGCCGGCGAGCATCCCGGCCTCGACCGCGGCCACCACGTCCGCCTTCGACAGCGCCAACGATGATCCCCGCGCGGCCTTCGCCAGCCCGGCCTCGTGCGCATCCAGGTCCACGATTTCAGCCTGGGATGTGGTGTCCGACTTGACTGCCACCAGGCCGGACACCAGCGCGGCGGTCATCAGCTGCTCATCGGAGGCCCGGCGTTGGCAACCGTCAGGAACGTGATCCTGGTCCTCAATCGGAGAGTTGCGGGCAGACGCCGTTCGATCCGGCGTTGAT
>DASTBN010000084.1:0-6090 GCA_035712045.1 Pseudonocardiaceae bacterium | reverse complement strand
CAGCAGTGCGGGCAGGTCAGCGTCAAGCTCCGCTTCGGTTACCCACTGGCGTGCCCGTTCGGCGCATCGGGTCAGCAGCCGTTCGTACAGCTCGGCTTGCCCGAGAGCCGCGTTCCACACCGTGAGCCACTGGACAATCTGCTCACTGCTCGCGCCGGTCGCTTGCAGCAACTCGTCAAACCCATCCAACAGCACCACTGGCAGGGCGTCCCCAGCGCTGCGCGCGAGAGCGGCCCACAGCATGCTCTCACCAGTAGCGGTCCTGATGGCCTGCTCGATCTGAGCTTGCGGGTCGGCATCGGCGGATACCTCACGCGGGATCACCCGCAATACCAGAAACTCACTGGGCGGCAGCCGCGCCGCGAGCACCTGGGTGAGCACCGACTTCCCGGAACCCGGCTGGCCAAGCACGAGTAGCGGCGCTTCCGTGGCGTGCGCAGCGGTGAGATGCCCGAGCAGGAAGCTTTCCAAGTCATCCCGGACAGGCTGCTCGCTCCAGAAGTACTCCTCGGCGAGCCTCGCGGTCATCCGCACCTGAACAGCCCGGAACCCGGGATTGACATACGTCTCGGCCAGTGCCGGGATGCGCAGCCCCTCGGGAGCCTCCCCGGAAGATAAGATTGGCCGGTGCAACGCGGCCTGATAGGCGCGGGCCAAGGCGAGCCGTCGCTCGTCGGGCACCTGGCCCATGCTGATGGCGGCGAGAGCTGTCTCCACGCCGGCCAGCCCGATATTCACCCGCTGGATTTCGGCACGAGTCGCCTGATGATCCACCAAATTTGCCCAGAACCCGGCTTCCGGGAACTCGGCCGCTAACCGCCGGAACAGCTCCTCATACCGCGCGCAAGCTCGCTGCGGTACGTCACGGCACACCGTGTCTCGGAACTGTTGCCGGTGGGTGTCATCGAGCCGATCCCACAGGGCAAGACCCGCCACGAATCGGATGGCCTCCTTCGAGCACCGCTCGCAGAACCCGGTCAACGTCTCCAGCGTCCGCTCGTACGGCTGGCAGGCAGCAGGTACCGGGACATCGCTTCGCAGCACCGCATCCGCTAGCTCGCGCAAGCTGGTGGTCCCCGCACCGCCGCCAGTGGCTACCGCCACTTGTTCGGCTCCGCTGAGTTTCAGTTCTTTGGTGTCGAACGGCAGGTCAGCCTCTCGCAGCGATTCGAAGTACGCCGTGAGCACGATGACCGCGTGGGCCGCGGCGAGTCGCTCGCTGCGGCCTAGCCGACTGACCCCGCGCATCCGCTGCGCCAGCCCGGAGACCAGATCACCGCTTAGCCGGGCCAGCTCCGATTTCGGATCGAACAGGCTCAACGCGAAACCTAGCCCAGTAGCCGAAGCCACCAGCAGCAGCCCCCCAATCAGCCGGTCCAGCGCCGCGACCATCCGGTTGTCCCGGCCGCCGAGCAGTGTCACCGCGTCGGCATAACTCAAACCCTTTGTCATCAAGAACGCTCCCGCGCCCGGCATCCGTCACGGACCGATCATCCGCTCACGACAAGCGGTCCCAGAAGTGTGGATCGACGGCATGACCGACGACAAGGTCACGGCTCCACAGCGACCTCGTACCACGTCGGGGTACAATTGGGCGTGCGGATCGACCACGTGCTGTGGAGCGCACACAGTGTTGCCCACATCGCGCGCCACGGGATCACACCGGAGGAGATCGAGGATGTTCTGTTCAGCCCGCCCCTCGACGCCCGCCGTGGCAAGCATGAGGGTACTTACCTGGTATTCGGCCGGAGCCGGAACGGACGTCGGATCTTGGTTGTTATCACCCCCCGGCCTCGCAACAGCTGGTATGTCGTTACCGCGCGCGACGTCGACAAATCCGAAAGGAGACGAATGACACAATGACAAAAAACGACCCGCCCGAGGACAGAATCGAACGTCTCGCGGCGCACTACGAACAAGCCGATGATGAGGACCTCCTCGTCGAGTGGGAACGTGGCGAGCCCGTGACGATCGATGTCGGAGAACCAATGGTCTCCCGATCAGTGCGCTTCCCGCGACACACCATGGAGCGGCTGCGTGAGGTAGCCCGCGCGCGAGGCATCGGGGTGACCCAGCTCATCCGCGAGTGGACCGAGGAACGACTCGAGGCTGGCGGCAACCTCACCGACCGCGCCCTCCTAGCCGACGAGCTGGAACGCGCCGCCCGGCTCCTGCGCGACACCGCCTGACCCAGCCCTCCCCCGACAAGCGCGTTCTGGATGCAGAACGCTGTCTACGGGGCCGGAAAAACAGCAGTCCGCATCCAGAACGCGGGTGGGCGGGGGGTTAGGGGCGGACGGTGAGGCCTACTTTCTGGAATTCCTTGAGTTCGGAGTAGCCGGATTTGGCCATGGCGCGGCGGAGCGCGCCGAACAGGTTCACGGTGCCGGCGGGGTCGCTGGAGGGGCCGAAGAGCAGGGTGTCGATGCCGATCGAGCGCTCGGGGACGTCGGTGACCTGGCTGCGCGGGAGGGAGGGGTGCGCGGCGGCGGCGGTCCAGTACAGGCCATTGCCGGGGGCTTCGACGGCGCTGGCCAGGGGCTCGCCGAGCATCACCGCGTCGGCGCCGCAGGCGATCGCTTTGGCCACGTCGCCGCTGGTGCGCATGCCGCCGTCGGCGATCACGTGCACGTAGCGGCCTCCGGTCTCGTCGAGGTAGTCGCGCCGGGCCGCGGCGGCGTCGGCGACGGCGGTGGCCATGGGAACGCCGATGCCGAGGACGTCGGCTGTGGACGTGCCCGGGCCAGCGCCGTAACCGACGATCACGCCGGCCGCGCCGGTGCGCATCAGGTGCATGGCGGTGCGGTAGTCACCGACGCCCCCGGCGATGACGGGGACGTCCATGGACGCGATGAACTCCACCAGGTTCAGCGGCTGCCCTGCCCGGGAGACGTGTTCGGCCGAGACGATGGTGCCCTGCACGATGAGAATCTCCACACCGGCGGCGAGCAGGCCGGGCGCGAGCTCGCGGGCGTGTTGCGGGCTGACCCGGGCGGCGACCGTCACTCCGGCGGAGGCGATCTGGCCGATCGCCTCGGTGAGCAGCTCGGGCTTGATCGGCGCGGCGTGCCATTGCTGCAGCAGGCGCACCGCGGCCGCCTCGTCGGCCTCGTCCATCGCGGAGGTGAGCCGGAACAGCAGCTTGTCAACGTCGGCGTGCCGCGACCACAGCCCCTCGGCATTGAGTACACCCAGGCCGCCCAGCTCACCGATCCGGACCGCCATCGCGGGGGAGACGATCGCGTCGGTGGGGTGGGTCATCAGCGGGATGTCGAACCGGTAGGCGTCGATCTGCCAGGTGATGGACACATCCCGGGAGGACCGGGTGCGCCGGGACGGCACGATCTGGACGTCGCCGAAGCCATAGGCGCGCCGCGCGGAGCGGCCCATCCCGATCTCCACCAGGTCCCGCATCTCAGTGCACCGCGTAATTCGGGGCCTCCACCGTCATCGTGACGTGGTGCGGGTGGCCCTCCTTGAGACCAGCCGAGGTGACCCGCACCAGCTGCGCGCGCTGCAGCGCCGGGATCGTCGCCGCCCCGGCGAAACCCATCGCCGCCCGCAGGCCGCCCACCAGCTGATGGGCCACCAGCGCCAGCGGCCCCCGGAAGGGCACCCGGCCCTCGATGCCCTGCGGGATCAGTTTGTCGTCGGAGAGCACATCGTCGGCGAAGTAGCGGTCCCGGGAGTACGACCGGCTACCGCTGCGGGAGGCCATCGCGCCCACCGAGCCCATCCCCCGGTAGGTCTTGTACTGCTTGCCATCGACCAGGATCAGATCCCCCGGCGCCTCGGCGGTGCCACCCAGCAGGCCCCCCAGCATCACCGAGCTGGCGCCCGCGACGATCGCCTTGGCGATGTCCCCGGAGTACTGGATACCGCCGTCGCCGATCACCGGCACCCCCGCCGGGCGGCACGCCCGGTCCGCCTCGAAGATGGCGCTGATCTGCGGCACTCCCACTCCGGTCACCACCCGGGTGGTGCAGATCGAGCCGGGCCCCACGCCAACTTTGACCGCGTCCGCGCCGGCGTCGACCAGCGCCTGCGCCCCGGCCCGGGTGGCCACGTTGCCGCCGATGACATCCACGCTGCCTTTCAGCTCGGCCTTCAGCACGCTGATCATTTCCAGCACGCCGCGGGAGTGGCCGTGCGCGGTGTCCACCACCAGCACGTCGGCACCGGCCTCGACCAGCAGCGCGGCCCGCTTCTTGGCGTCCTCACCGACCCCGATCGCGGCACCCACCAGCAGCCGCCCGTCAGGGTCCTTGGTCGCCAGGGGGTAGCGCTCGGTCTTCACGAAATCCTTGACGGTGATCAGGCCGCGCAGCCTGCCCTGGCCGTCGACGATCGGGAGTTTTTCGATCTTGTTCCGGCGCAGCAGGCCCAGCGCCGCTTCCGCGGTGACGCCGATCTGCGCGGTGATCAGCGGCGATTTGGTCATCACCTCGGCGACCCGCTTCTCATGATCGGCTTCGAAGCGCATGTCCCGGTTCGTGATGATGCCGACCAGCACCCCATCGGCGTCAGTGACGGGCAGGCCGGAGATCCGGTAGCGCGCGCACAGGGCGTCTACCTCAGCCAGGGTGGCCTCCGGCTGGCAGGTCACCGGATCGGTCACCATCCCCGCCTCGGAGCGTTTGACCACTTCGACCTGAGCGGCCTGCTCCTGGGCGGGCAGATTGCGGTGCAGCACGCCCATCCCGCCCTGGCGGGCCATCGCGATCGCCATCCGCGCCTCGGTGACCGTATCCATCGCCGAGGAGACCAGCGGCACCCTGAGCGTGATGTTGCGGGACAGCCTGGTCGAGGTGTCGGCCTCGGCGGGCATGACGTCGGACTCGGCGGGCAGCAGCAGCACATCGTCGAAGGTCAGGCCGAGCAGCGCGAACTTCGGCGGGCCCTCCGACGCGGTCAGCTCGCTGGTCATAGGACGATGGTATCCGGCTGCGATACGGCCGCCCGTGTGTCTGGTGCCACCAGGTGTGTCCATCCCGGGGCCGTCTGCCCGGGGCAATCGGCCATGCGGGTACCGTGCCAGCCGTGGCGCATGACTCACTTCCGCCGGACCCGTTTGCCGGCGACCCCGACGATCCGGCGCTGGCGCTAGGAGCGCTGGACGACCCGGATGAGACGATCGAAGAACCGCTCGACGACGAGGAGCGGGCCGGGTTGCTCGCCGACCTGAGCGACCTGGCCGTCTACCAGGCGCTGCTGGCCCCTCGCGGGGTACGCGGCATCGTCGTCGACTGCCCCGACTGCTCTGAGCAGCACTACCACGATTGGCAGCTACTGCGCTCCAGCTTGGCGCAGCTGCTTGAGGTGGGCCGGATGCGCCCCCATGAGCCGGCTTACGATCCCGATCCAGCCGGGTATGTGAGCTGGGAATACTGCCGGGGATACACGGACGCGGTACTCGCCGAGAACGGTGGCTGAGCGGGCCCCAGCACCAACGGCCCAGCAACAACCGGGCTCAGCCGCCGCAGAACTCAGCCACCACCACAGACTCGGGGCTGTGGCTGCTCACACATCGAGGGATATTCCGGGTGTGGATCATCCTTGCCCTCCGGGACCGGCCCCGGAGGGGTTAACCCCGCAGGACTGGGAGCCGCTGAGGGACTGGGCGAGGGACTAGGCAGGGGTGTGGTCCGGGGCGCGTGACGCGCATCACCCGGGTTACCAGAGTTAGGGCTGGCTGTGCTGGGGTGATCCCCCCCGCCGGTACCCGGATAGCCCGGATAGCCGGGGTAACCCGGATAGCCGGGGTAACCCGGGTAACCGCTCTGATCTGGGTAACGGTCGGCGGGATTGCCCGGATAGCGGGCGTATGGGCCGGACTTCGGGTCCGGCTTGCCGGTCTGCCTGGCGTCTGAGCTCCAAGTCGGCACCGGGGATCCGCTGGGGATGGCGGAGCTGCTCGAGGTGGTGGCGCTCGATCCAGGTTTCGCGGGCGCCGTAGGGCTGGACATCGGTGCCTTCGGCGGTGTCACCACGCCGGGATCGGATGGCCCGTTCAGCAATGTCTGTTCGAGCTGCCGGTGGCGAACCATGAGCTCGGCGTGGCCCTGATCCTCACCGACCGCCGGGAGCTGC
>DASTBN010000083.1:0-2748 GCA_035712045.1 Pseudonocardiaceae bacterium | reverse complement strand
GACGAGTTCTGCGATGTGGCCGTGGTAGGTGTCGGTGTTCTCCGCCGATTTGCCGGTTTCGGTGGGTGCGTCGTAGGTCAGTGACGCGCGAACGTGACACCCTCGTGTGCGTTGAACTCGTGGACGTGGCTGGTCATGCCGTCCGGCACGCGCCACCGGGCGATCACCGCCGAGTCGACCAGTGCGCGGTACCCGGCCGTGCGGGGCGCCTTCACGTGCTGGGAGATCCGGGTCGAGTACATGCGCGCCACCGTATTCCTGTTCCTGCCGACTGCGGAAACCCCAGCAGGCGGCGCGAGCGTCCGCGTGGCGGAGGGAGCTGCTCGGTCACGCCTCGCATTGGCGCCGGTGTAGTTTTGGATCGTGACCATGACCCCCGCCGACGGACATTACGCGATTCTCGTCGTCGACATCAAGGAATACAGCCGGTTCACCTCCCGGCCGACGCAGCTCGGCGCCAGGAAGGGCGTTTATCGTGCGCTGGAAACCGCGTTCGACCGTGCCGGGGTCCCATGGGAGAAATGTATTCACGAGGACCGCGGCGACGGCGTGCTGGTTCTGATTCCCGGTCAGCTTTCCAAAATTCCGCTCGCCGCGTCGCTGCCGCACGAGCTGCCGCGCGCCCTCCGCGAGCACAACGACGTGCTGCCAGAGTACGAGCGGATCCAACTGCGGGTCGCGTTGCACGCCGGTGAGGTTGCCGGAGACAGCTATGGCTACACCGGAACCGCCATCAACCTGACCTTCCGGCTGGTCAACTCGGTGCCGTTGCGGGGGGCGCTTGACAAGTCGTCCGGCGTGGTGGCACTCGTCGTGTCGACCTGGTTCTACGACGAGGTGGTCCAGCATCACGCCGCCGCGCGGCCGAAGTCGTACCGCCGCGTTTTCGTGGAAGACAAGGAAACCCGGAGCGACGCGTGGATCAGCCGCCCGGACGACCCCTATCCGGACCGGATATCCGACGACGACCCCATACCGGATCGCGATTTCGAGGAACGCTTATCGATTTCGTCCGAGAAGACAACGCGGGTTTCGAGCTGTTCAAGGTGGCTAGGAGACGGGGCCCGAGGGGCTATTCCTTCGACAAGTACTATGTCATCCCGTCGATCACACGCCGGCGGGCGGCGACACCCACCCCGGAACTGACCGGTGCGGGCACGGACTCCGCCAATGCCATCACCAGCGCGCGTCGGGTGCTGCTCCTCGGCGGCGCAGGCGCCGGCAAGACGACCTTCCTGACCTGGCTGGCCAACGACGTCGCGCGTCGGCACGACACGGAGGGCCCTTGGCACCGGATCGTGCCGTTTCTGATCTCGTTGCGCTACTTCGCGGAGACCGACCTGCCGGACGATCCGGAGCTACTGCTGGCCGCCGTCGCGCCCACGCTCGCCGAGGAGAAACCGGAGGGCTGGGTCACCGAACTGTTCGTGTCCGGTCGGGCGATGGTGCTAGTCGACGGGCTCGACGAACTGGTGGCGGACCGGCGGGTGAAGGCCCAGCGATGGGTCGAGAAGCGCGCGCGTTCCTACGCGCTAGGACGACACCGCGCACTGCGGGATGGCCGTCGTCGAGAACCTCGACGTGATCAAGGCGGAGAAGCAGATCCTGCTGGAGCGGTTCGCCTCGCCGATGGTGCGGCGCAACGAGCTGCTGGTGCCCAGATCGGACGCACTCGCCCGGCTGGGTGACGCGAAGAAGGGCTTGCGCGCGCAGGACCTCGACTCCGGCCCGCTGCTCCAGCACCTGCTGGAACGATCCGTGCTACGGGAGAATCCGGCCGACCACAAGATCCAGTTCGTGCATCGCACGTTCCGCGACTACCTGGCCGCGGCCGACATCGTGAAGCGGGGGAACCTCGACGAACTGGCCAGCCACGCGCACGAGGACTCCTGGTACGAGGTGGTCTTCATGGCTGCGGCACGAGCCAGGGAGGCCGAGGTCGCCGAGCTGCTCGGTCGCCTGCTGCGCCGGGCCGGGGCGCGCGGCACCGAACGGCGGGTCGCCGAACGGCTCAAGCTGGTCGCCGCAGCGTGCCTGGAGTATGCCGACGTGGTGGACCCGCACAGTCGGCGCGTCGAGGTCGAGGAGGCGGTTCGCCAGCTGGTGCCACCGGCCGACTTGCAACAGGCGGAGATGCTGGCGAAGGCCGGCCGGTTCGTCGTCGCCCTGCTGCCTGGACCGGACGAGCTGACCGGGCCGAACCGGGATGCGGCGGCGGCCGCGGTGCTGCGGACCCTCGCGCTGGTGGGCGGCGAGGAGGCATGGGAGAAGATCCGGCTGTTCACCGCGATGCACGAGTCCATGGTTGTCGACGAGCTGCTGCGCCGGTGGCGGACGTTCGACTTCTCCGAGGAGTACGCGGCCGAGCTACTGTCCAGAGTGGACTTCGGGAACCGGGTGCTGAACGTGCATCGCTGGGGGATGCTGCCCCCGCTGCGGCATCTGACCATGCTGCGCGCTGTGAAACTGATCGGTGACCTCGCGCTGGTGAGCGATCGCGACGGCATGCGCCCGCTCGCCGTGCTGCCACGGCTGCACCGGTTGGAGATCGCCTCCAACGAGATCGTGCGGGACCTGAGACCGCTGGCGGACTGCGCCGCGCTGCGAGCATTGATCATCTCCGGATACAGCGCACTGCGGGATCTGTCCGGGCTGGCGGGTTCCTCGGTGGTGGAACTCCGCCTGCTCACGATCGGCAGAACGGTGCACAGCTATCCCGTCCTTGGCACGCTGGCAGGGGCTCGGCTG
>DASTBN010000082.1:0-5574 GCA_035712045.1 Pseudonocardiaceae bacterium | reverse complement strand
GTGTGACGGCCGAGGACGCTTACGCGTTGCTCCTGCGATTCCGCGGCGGGGGCCTCGGGGTGGTGACCCTCGTGGCCACCGCACGACACGGGCGTGGCGACATCATCGAGATCCACGGCGACGAGGGGACGGTGCGGCTCGACGGCGACCGGCGGGTCTGGTGGGGCCGCGCTGGTGAGGCGCTCCAGAGTGAAGGCCCGCTTGAGGAAAGCTCGACCGAGGCATTCAAGCGGGTGGCCCGCAACTTCTGGGCGAGTGTCCGGAAAGGAGCCACGCCCGAGCCATCGCTCGAGGAGGGGCTGCGTGTGCAGGCGATCTTCGACGCCGTTCGCACGGCAGACATCGAACGCCGCTGGGTACAGCCCCAGCCCGTCATCTTCCCCTGACAGCGTGCGGGCACAGGCGAGCAGGGGTCCGCGGACGTGGACTGGGGAACGGCCGTGAAGTACTTACTCGCCAACTGGAAGATGCACACCACCGTCGGCCAAGCGCTGACCCTGATCCAGGCGATACAGAAGGGTCTGCGGGAGCGGGCCGCCCGAGGGCAGCTGCTGCCCAGCCTCATCGTCTGCCCTCCATTCGTGTCGTTGGCGCCCGTGCAAGCCGTCATCGACAAGCGGCTGATACGCCTCGGGGCACAGAACTGCCACTGGGAGAAACAGGGCCCCCATACAGGGGAGATCTCACCAATAATGCTGACCGGCCTAGCGCAGTATGTGTTAGTCGGGCACAGCGAGCGGCGGGCTACCGGCGAGTCCGACGGGCAGATCGCCAGGAAAGTGGCGGCGGCCGCTCAGGCGGGCCTGACACCAATCCTGTTCATCGGCGAGGACGAGCCCGGAGCCGGTGCCCGCTCGCAGACCGAACACCGGTTGAGAGAGGGAATCTCCCGCATCGATCTCAGCCGGCAGAACGTGCTCGTCGTGTACGAGCCCACCTGGGCCATTGGCGCCGACCACACGGCCGATCCCGACTATGTCCGGGAGATGGTCACACGTCTCAAGGACGTGCTGCGCCGACTCGGGACCAGCGACCCGGAGGTTCTCTACGGAGGAACGGTGAACAAGGAGACCATCCAGCACTTCGCCCGGCTCGACGTACTCGACGGCGTGGGCGCAACCCGCGCCAGCCTCGATGCCCAAAATCTCTTGGCGATGATCGACCACGTGACCGACTCCGGCTGATCACCGAAGGTGACAAGTCTTCTCGCCGCCGCTCACGGCTTGAGTCTCAGTAGTGATGCGGAGGTGCGTACGGGTACCGCATGAACCGAGCCCGGTCACTCGCGCTGCAGCACGAAAAAGTATGGCTGCTCAAGGCCACGCTGATCCATCACTCCAAGCAGGGTGCGCTCGTCGACGCGGCGGAACACGTCGATGACCGGCACATGGTCGTAGATCAGCGCGGCACTGGTCTTGTCCCGATACTCCAGGTCGCGTAACCGCGCCCGCGGCCGCGTGGTGCGCAGCACGGGCTTCAGCACATTGATCAGTTTGCCTCCCGCAGCGACCACCGATAGTGGCACCCGGCCAGCCAGACCCAGCGGCAGCGTCCGCGGGTCGACGGCGAAGATCTCGCCACCGCAGGAGAACAACAGCGGATGCACGGTCTCCGGATCGTCGAACTGCTTGCCATACCACCCCGACGCGGTCAGCAGCCCATCGAAGGGATGACCGGTAAGCAACTCCGAGCCCTTCCAGCGCCCAGTGAGCTCCTCGGCCACCACCACGGGCAACTCGTCGAACAGCGCACAGGCCCGCTCCCTCGTGCACCCGCCCCGCACAGCGGCAAGCCTCCCGGCGCCCTCACCTGTCACCATCTGGCTTACCGCACCTCCGACAACGTCGCACCGCGCCAAGTGTAACGAGGCGGCAGATCGGATCCCTGGCCCGAGCGCAAAGCGTCCGTGGAGTCTGCGTGACCGCCTCGATGGGCACGACATCGCCGAGCTGATCACCGCCTATGGCGACGGCGCCACTGCCGGCTCCCTCACCGCTACCCAGGCGTGAGCCTCAGGAGCCACACCAACCGCGATGAATCCGCGGCCCTCTCGTACCCGGCGTTCACCGGAGGCGCAGGTCACGTCATCACGTGCAGCGCGCTGTAGCCGCTACCGGTTGAGCGCGGAGTGCCGGTGGCTGTAGGCGAAGTACACGATCAGCCCGAGCGTGAGCCAGACGAGAAAGCGCAGCCAGGTCACCGGGGTCAGGAACGTGATCAGCCAGATCGAGAAGATCACGCCGATCGCGGGAACGACCGGCATGCCAGGCGTACGGAAGGCACGCGGCAGGCTCGGCTGGCGGTAGCGCATTACGATCACCGCGACGCACACCACCACGAACGCCAGCAGGATCCCGATGTTGGTCAGCTCGGCGGCTTGCCGGATCGGCAGGAATCCGGCGATCAGCCCAGACGCGACCCCGACGATCCAGGTCACCCGGGTCGGCACCCGCCGGACCGGATGCAGCTTCGCGAACCACGGCGGTAGCAGTCCGTCCCGGCTCATCGAGAACCACACCCGGGTGACACCGAGCATGAACGTGAACATCACGGTCAGAATGCCCACGATCGCGCCGACCGCGATGACGCTCGCCAGTCCAGACAGCCCCACCGACGCGAACGCCGACGAGAAGCCGCTCTTCGGGTCGATGTAGCGGTAGTTCTGCATGCCGGTCAGCACGAGTGTGGCCAGGACGTAGAGCACCATCGAAACGGTCAGCGAGTAAATGATCGCCCTCGGCATGTGCCGACGGGCGTCGCGGGACTCCTCCGCGGCGGTACTCATCGCGTCGTAACCGAACACCGCGAAGAAGACCGTCGCCGCCCCGGTGATCGCGCCGCCGACCCCGAAAGGGAAGAACGGTGTGTAATTGGCTGTCTTGACGTAGAAGACGCCGACCACAATGACCAATAGCACCACCGCGACCTTCAGCCCGACGACGAATGTCTCGAACCGCGCGGCGCTGCGGATGCCGAGGGTGAGCAGAAACGCGATGAGTAAGCACAACAGCACCGCGAAAAGATCCACGATGTGCCCATTGCCGCTGCCTGGCGCTCCCAGCATCCATGCGGGCAGGTGGATGCCGAGCTGGCCGGCCAGGAAACCAAAGTATCCGGAGATGCCGATCGCGACCACTGCCACGATCGCTGTGTACTCCAGCAGCAGGTCCCAGCCGATGAACCAGCCGATCAGCTCACCCAGCACGGCATACCCGTAGGTGTAGGCCGACCCGGCCTTGGGGATCAGGCCCGCGAACTCCGCGTACGACAAGGCGGCCGCCGCGCTCGCCACACCCGCGATCAGGAACGAAAAGAGCACGGCCGGCCCGGCGGTCTGGTTAGCCACGGCTCCCGCGAGGGCGAAGATGCCAGCGCCGATAATGCCGCCGACGCCGATCGCGGTCAGTTGCCACAGCCCCAGCGATCGGGAGAGCTCCCCGTCATACTCGGAGGCGATCTCCTCGACCGGTTTACGCCGAAACACACCCGACCTGCCACGCGGTCCACGCTGTACTGACGTCACGGGAGCTCCTCTCCGACGCTCTACAGCG
Organism: Pseudonocardiaceae bacterium; assembly: GCA_035712045.1. Classification (GTDB taxonomy): domain Bacteria; phylum Actinomycetota; class Actinomycetes; order Mycobacteriales; family Pseudonocardiaceae. Next base: position 2,023 of record DASTBN010000082.1, on the reverse strand, counting down.
GATGACCCCGCTGACCGTTCTGCGCCATGTAACGCCCTCACGCATAGGCCTCTCACGGATCAGGCGCGTTCCAGAAGCCAGCCCGCGCGCTGGCCTGGATGATCGGTGCGTCCGGTCAGCAGGGCATGATCAGCCGTGCACCCCGCTGCGCCGCCACCACGCCAGCGTATCTTCGATGCCACTCCTGCCAATCCTTAGTTTGCCGGTACAGAGCGAGGGCTTGACGATGCCGAGGCTGGTCAATGCCTGACTACCATCGCCCGCCAGGGAGCAATCCGCGATTACTCTGATCACTGGCGCCCCGAACGCCATCGGCGCAGGGCCCACCGCAGCGAGTACATCTCACGGCCACGACATACGCGTAGCCAGCCGTGTCCCAAAAAACCTCGACCCGCCCCGCCGGGCGCCGCTCGTCGAAGATCGCGAGATTACGACCAACCCCATGGAGCACCCGGACAGACCGGCCATACGGCCACAACCGACGCTGCGACCACCAGATCGAGGGGTGGTCTGTGGTTCGCACACCGACACAGTTGCCACGACAAGCCGCAGGTCAAGGATGGTGGTGAAGGCGCTTGTGTCTTGCTCGCACATCCGCGTAGGCGTCTGAGCGAGCGAGCCTGTTTACCATCGCGAGGCTTCACCCCATCAGGCGTCAGAATGGTACCATCACCTAATCGGTACTGCACTCCGCGCTGAGCTGCACCGAAGCCGAAGGGGTACCAACATCCCTGGTACATGGCCCGACCATGGCCGTAAGCGCGGCCATCATGGCTGGGGCTATCAGTCGCCCCGAGGCCGTCGTCGTGCTCGACATCGGCAGCTGCGCGACAGAAGCGGCCCTAGTCACCGGTGCCAAGAACCACCCCGGACGGATCGAAGCCACGTCACGGACGGACGATCTGGGCTCCGCCGGGCTCGACCGCGCCCTCGCCAGGCACGTGCTCGAGCAGGTACGTGGCCATCTCCCCGCCGAGGATCTTCCTGACCCCGTCAACCGGGCCATCGTCGAGGACGTCATCACCGCCTGTGGCCGGGCTCGCGAAGACCTGATCCGGCACCCATCCACGATCGTCCATGTCCAGCTGCCCGCAGCACGAGTTCCCGTGCGGATCGTGCGCGCGGAATTCGACACGCTGGCACACGAACCCATTCGCGCCGCACTACGTGCTATCGCCGATCTCATGGATCACGCGCGCAAGAATCACATCGCGGTAGACACGATCCTGCTTACCGGCGAGATCGCCCGCACGCCACTACTCACCGAGCTGATTTCAGCACCTGGCCCGCCCGCGTCGTGACCCCGCCCAATCCGGAATGGACGGTAGCCACCGGGGCTGCCCACTACTCCCAGCATCGCCAGGTTCGATTTCCATCGATGGTGCCATCGCGGTGAGGGCGCCGCGTTACCGGGAGATCGGCGACGGGATCAAGGAGCGCCGCGTCCAACGAATCATCACCGGCGGATACTTGGTCCGGGACAATTGTCTCATGGAATAGGATCAATATAACGCTCAAAATATCTAGCCACACTAAGCAGCATCGCAGTGATCTCCAGAATCCCCTGTTGCGGCGAGGCCCGCCGTAGGCGGCAACCGCACCAGCCCGGCGCCATCGCAGTAATGACGGCGTGTCTGCGGATTGACTGGTCGGGCGTGACGCTTGCCGAAGGGCCGCCACGTGCTGACCGAGGCAATGAATACCGGCGATCCCACGAGCCCGGGAACACCTCGACGAACTGGAAGTCAACGGCGATCGCCGCAGCCAAGGTCTCATGCCACCCGAGCGGCAGCCATGCTGAACCGTCCGCACATGCAGCTAACGAGATGCCCACAGCGTGAGCCTCCGCAGCGTCAAACGCCTCCCGCACTCCGCCGATGTCCGCCGTGCACCGTCTACCCGGGAAGCCACGAAGGCCACACCGACCGCCACGCATCCGCAGCCCCTTCTCATGCCCGGCGTTCGTCGCGCGCGGTCAGCGGCGGAAGAGTGCGTCTGTGCCGTGGCGGGATCGCGGATACCG
>DASTBN010000081.1:0-4940 GCA_035712045.1 Pseudonocardiaceae bacterium | reverse complement strand
CTCCGGGCATCACTATGCCTCGGTGCTGTTCGACGCAGGAGAAAGCATTTTAAGGCGACTACTGTTACTAGATATGTTGAGCTTTACATTGACCGATGTTCTGTGGGATACTCCGTGCATGGCTCTTTCGGAACGGGATCGTGCTGAACTTCAGGCGGCGGTGGGATCGGGATCGTATGATGGGTCGGTGTCCGCGCGGGCACGGATGGTGCTGTGGTTCGATGAGGGTTATTCGAAGGCGCGAATCGCGGAGATGTCCGGGGCGTCGCGGCCGACGGTGGATAAGTGGCTGAAGCGATACGAGGAGGGCGGGCTCGAGGGTCTGGTGAATTTGACCTCGCCGGGCGGGCCGCGTCAGATCCCGGACCGGATTCGCGGGAGGGTGCTGGCGCTGACCCGGGCAACACCTCCGTCGACGCTGGGGATCTCGCATTGGTCGTCGGCGGAGATGGCTCGGTATATTAAGAAGACCGAGGGCGTTTATGTGTCGCAGACGTGGGTGTCGCGGCTGTGGCGGGAGAATGGTTTACAGCCGTGGCGGCAGGGGACGTTCAAGATTTCCCGGGACCCGGACTTCGAGGAGAAGGTCCGTGATGTGGTGGGTTTGTACCTCGATCCGCCGGAGGGAGAGGTGGTGGTGTCGGTGGACGCGAAGTCGGGTATCCAGGCGCTGGACCGCACGCAGCCGCTGCTGCCGATCGACTTCGGCAAGACCCAGAAGCGGACCTTCGACTATGCGCGGATGGGGACGACGGATCTGTATGCCGCGCTGGATATCCGGACGGGTAAGGTGATTGCTTCTCTGTCCCGGACTCATGCGACCGCGGACTTTCTCCGGTTGATGAAGAAGGTTGTCGCGGAATATCGGGGTCAGAAGATCCACGTGGTCCTCGATAACGCGTCCGTCCACTTGTCGGACGATACCCAGAAATGGCTCGCCAAACAAAAGGGGCAAGTCGTCTTTCATTTTACGCCGACGAGCGCGTCATGGATGAACCAGATCGAGATCTGGAATGGTATTCTCACCCGGAAGGTGATCCGGTGCGGCACGTTCAGCTCGGTCAAGGTGCTCAACCGGGAGATCGAGTCATTCGTGGCGCACTGGAACAGCGACTGCAGGCCCTTCAAGTGGACTGTCTCCGCAGAAGAGATCCTTGAGAAGGTCCGCGCTATCACATCCCGCATGGAATCTCTCCTGCGTGCCACCGAGATCGATCATGTAGCCCCTCAGGCAGCGTAAAGGAGAACATATCTATCTACAACTACCTCGGCCACCGCGACCCGCGCTTCACACTCCGGACCTACAACTCACCTCATGACCAACAGCACGGCTCGAACGCAGCGCGCGATTGACAGTCTGTTCGGTGATGGATGCCGGCGCCTACAGGCCAGCTCGTCCGGCTTTTATTCGCTACTCCCGTTCGCTGGCGGAGTCCGAAGAAACACGCTCGGCGGTTGTGTTCAATCTCGTCAGCTCTTCCACCATCGTGATGGTATGGCAGAACGTGTCGATCGAGATTTCTCGGTCTCCCATGTCCATGAGAGCTTGCACGGTCACCGGGTCCCGCATGGCGATACCGAGGTCCTCCGCCCAGCTCATGGCCGATTTGGAATCGGTCATGTTCGCCATCATCGTGGTCCGGTCGTCGTCTGTCCGAGTCGCTTTCACTGACTCCCTGGCGGCGCGAACCTGAGTCGGCAGGCGGAAGTCATCGACGATGTGAAGCGTCGCGGAATCGGCCCCCAGCCACTGAGCGAGAGCCTCCCGGATGCTCTGGCGAGCCTCGCCCGGGCTCACGCCCCGGCGGCTCAGATGCGGCTCTTCCGCGATCCGCGCCACCCACGCGTCGCCGTCCCGCTCGTAGACCGCTGTGTAGGTCTCACTCACTCCGACCAGCCCTCCCGATCCCCGGCACCGGCACCGACCTGCCGAAAGTCAGTCCAGACTACAAGGTCGCCAAGTCCAGCCCAAGGCACTCCGCGGAGGGAACCGATCAGCTGGGCCGCACCGGGGTGCCGTCCGAGCCGTTCACCACTATCTGGGTGACCACTGGGCGTGGCGGGCCGGGTGCGCTCCGACAGCCCTGGCATGGTCTACTCACCAACCGCCGGGCAGCCGCCCGGCGCTGAGTCATGATCAAAGAACCAGGGGGTTGCGATGATTGCGTTGACCCTGGCCGTCCAGGGCGTCGGGCTCAACACGCAAAACCTGCGCGGCTGGATGCTGGACAACATCATTCCGGTACTCCTGCTCGGGGTCGCGGTGCTGCTGCTGTGGCTGGGCGGCGGTAAGGGAGACAACGCCGGGGTGATGCGCCGGCTCGCCGGTGTGATCGTGGCCCTGGGCGTCATCGGGCTGGCCGTGTCCGGATCAGGGGTGAACCTCGGAACCTGGATCGCGAACCTATTCAGCGGTTGAGACGGGAGGTGACGCTTGCGTATCCGCACCGATGACGACGTCTACCGGATAGACGCGGTCTGGCTCGGTCCGCCAAAAGCGACCTTCCCCTGGCGCGCCCGCTACGTGACCTGGGGTGTCGGGACCGTGTTATTTCTGGTCACTCTCGGCATCGAGCGGCAGCTCGGCATTGGCTTCAGCTTCTTCTCCACCGCATGGGGACTGATCATCACCATCGTCCTCACCAAGATGATCGGTTCCCGGATCAGCCATGAACGCCCCCTGACCGCGGTCGCGCTGATGTGGATCCGCGAGCTCACCGCACCCAGAAGGCGGACAGCATCTAGTGGCGGGGCGGCGAGTGCGGCAGCCGTCCGGGTCGAACGCGACCGTCCCCGGCCCGGCCAGCGGTCGCGCCGGGCTGGGCGCCGCGGCAGGAAGGAGCGCGCGGGTGTTCGGTCTCCGACGTCCGGCCAGCGGGAGTGACCGCGAGTCGGCTGACGGTCGGCCCATAGCCGGTGTGGCCGCGCCTGGTCGTGGCTCCCTCCGGCGTGCGCACCGGCTTCCCGGAGAGGCCCAGGCGCCCAGCTACACCCCCTCGATCGCGCTTCGCTCCATCGACGGCCATCTGGTGCGCAACGGGCAGGAGGTGTTCGCCTGGTACCGGCTAGCGCCCCAGCGCTGGTCCTTCCGTTCCGATTCCCAGCGCCAGGACCTGATTCACGCCATCGCCGGCCAGTACGCGGAGCTGCAGGGCCGGTGGCTGCATCTGCGGGTGACGGCCCGCCCGTACCCGATCCGCATGTGGGCCGAGGCTCATGTCCGCAACGCGGTGGGACGGCTGCCCGACGCACCCGGTGCACTGTCCTTCGACGATTACATGATCGGTGAGCAGCGCCAGCTGCTCGGGCACTCGATGGCCGAGAAAGAGGTCTATCTCGGCGTCCAGGTGCAGATCCGCTCGGTGCTGGACCGGGTGGTGGAACGCGCCGCGCCGGTGCTGCGGCGGGTATTCCCGACCGCGCTCGACGCCGAGCTGGTGGCGGTCGACTCCGAGGTCGAGCATCTCGACGGCGTGGTCGGTGTCGCCGGGCTGGAAGGAAGGCCGGTCACCGCGGGGGAGATGTCCTGGCTCATGCACCGGTCGTGCTCGCTGGGGCTGCCCGCGCCGCGCAATCTTCCGGCGGTGCCCGAGGCCACCTGGGAGCCCGAGGACCTGGCGAGCTTCACCGATGCCGCGGACTTCCACGCCGAGCCCTACGCGCCCACTCTCACCGTCCGCGGCCGCACCGGCTCCAACGCCGGGGCGACCCGGCACATCGTGGTGATGACCGTGGGCCAGATGCACGGCCTGCGGATCCCGGAGATCGACGACCCGTGGGTGCAGCGCTCGGATCGCCTGCCGGCCGCGGTCGAATGGTCGGCGCGCATCTACGTCCGCCGCCCCGAGGAAGTGGCCGGTGAGCTGCAGCGGCAGATGAGCAAGGTGCGTTCCCAGGTCCGGCACTACACCGATGAGCACGACCTGGAGCCGCCGCAGAGCCTGGTCCGGCAGGCCACCCGGGTGCTGGAGATCGACGACGAGATGACCTCGGGCTTCACCGCGCTGGGCACCCGAGTCCGGTCGTGGTGGCGGGTCGCCGTCTCGGGACCGACCGAGCGGGACGCGCTGCGGCTGGCGCAGCAGCTGCTGGATCTCTACAAACCCAAGATCGCGATCGAGCATCCGGAGGCGCAGTACGGGCTGGCCCGCGAGTTCATCCCCGGCGAGCCGCTGTCCTCCGGCGCTTACCTGCGCCGCGGCTCGGTGATCTGGGCCGCCTCCGCCGTGCCCACGGCCACCGCGGAAGTGGGGGACCGGCGCGGCATCCTCATCGGTGAGACCTGCACCGCGACCCGACGCCCGGTCGCCTGGGATCCCTGGATGGCCCAGGAGATCCGGGACTCCTCCGGGCTGACAGCGTTAGTCGCCGGGCTGGGTGGCGGCAAGTCGTTCCTCGGCGGCGGCATCGTCTACAAGACGCTGCGCTCTGGGGCGTACTGGACGCTGCTGGACCCGTCCGGCCCGCTGGCCAGGCTGTGCGAGCTTCCCGAGCTGCGGCCCTACGCCCGGCCGATCAACCTGCTCAACGCCCAGCCCGGAATCCTCAACCCGTACCGGGTCGTCGCCGAGCCGGAGCTGGCGCACTTCGCCGACGAGGACGACCCGGACCGGGCCTGGCGGCGGGAGAAGGCGCTCACTGCGGCGACCCGGCGCCGGCTGGTGCTCGACGCGCTCACCGGGGTGCTGCCCTTCGAGGTCGCCCGGATGGCGAAGACCCGGATCGTGCTGCTCCGCGCGGTCCGCGCGGTCGGCGGGCGCCACGACGCGCATCCGGGACAGGTGTTCGACATGCTCCGCCGGGATCCCACCGAGCATCACGAGCACGCCATCGTGGTCGCCGATTTCCTCGACGAGATGCGCGAGCGCATGTCGCTGCTGATCCCGGAGCGCGGCGCCGACCCCTACACCGAAGTGCGCGATGACCGGCTCACCGTGCTC